>JAWOBS010000226.1:0-19527 GCA_046484145.1 Bacteroidales bacterium | reverse complement strand
GTTTTAACAATTTTATTGCTTTTTACTGCTCCTGCCTTTTGTATAGCCCCTCCAAATAGAAGTAGCTTTTCCGTTAAAGTGGTTTTGCCCGCATCCGGATGGCTGATTATACCGAATGTTCGTATTCTTTCTATTTCTTTTTGTAGTCTCACTAGTAATTCAAAAATTACAGGAATTTATATTCCTTAATATTAATAATTAAACCAGATTATTCTATTCTGATTGCAAAATTTACTTATCTAATTGGATCTGTAAGTTCTATGGTGGTGTCAAGCTGAAAAACAGTATTCTTACTATCATAATGCGGTGCAAATGTAAGAAATTTGAAGCCTATTGACAACTTTTTAAAGAATTTAGAATATTCGTTAGTCACTAATTGTATGTACTTATATTAAAACAAAGAATAACAGCACTTTATACTTTTTTGTAATCAAACAATAATTTAAAACATAAAACTTGATTTTTTTAAAAATTATATATAATATTGAAAGATATTTCTATAAATATTCATTATAGCTATATATGTAGTTTTATTTTTTTAAAAATTTATTATTATGAAAGATTTAAGAAGTATTTTCCGCTTTATTTTAATTGTTTCTTTTATTGTTATAGCTTTTAACTCATGCTCACCGCCTGTTTATCATCCAACTGTTGTAAACACTCCATTATTGAGCAACAAAAATGAGATTAACGCAGCTGCACATATGAGTGTGAACGGTTTTGAGCCACAGCTGGCATATGCAGTCACTGATAACATTGGCTTGATGCTTAATGGTAATTTTAATAAAGTTACTGATAATGATTCACAAGATTATCAAAGATTTAGTTTTGTTGAAGGTGCCGGCGGGTATTTTGGCAAGATAGGAAAGTATGGCAGATATGAAGCTTATGGTGGATTTGGATATGGCAACAATAATTTTTATTATTATAATGAAGGCGACTCCTATTTTGAGGATATACCATACACCAAGTTTTTTATGCAAGGGTCTCTCGGCTCATCTTTGGATTTTATTGATGCTGCTTTCAGCCCAAGATTTGTTTGGGCTACTGTTAGTGATTTAAACAAAACATATACAAATATGTATATTGAGCCTGTTATAACTGTTAAGGTTGGTTACAAATTTGTAAAATTTGTTATTCAAGGTGGTTTCTCATTTCCTATTGAAGAATATAATCCTGATGTTGATGGAAGGTTTCATCAACCTATATTGTTTTCTATAGGTTTACAAGGTAATTTCAACAAGTTATATGATTAAACTTTTTGTTTTTGGTTATATAACTGCATTTATCATTGATTGCATTCTTGGGTAGTAATTATTTTTCAGTTATTTTTGCATTCGTCAAAATAATTGAGAAGTATTATATTATTAATTAAAAATATTGCCAAACATAATGAAGAAGTATACTTACACGGAAAAAAAAGACACCCGTTCCGGTTTTGGTGACGGTTTACTGGAGGCTGCAAAAAAAAATGACAACGTTGTTGGCCTTTGCGCCGACCTCACAGGGTCACTTAAAATGAATGCATTTCAGAATGAATTTCCTGATCGTTTTTTCCAAACAGGAATTGCTGAAGCTAATATGATGGGGGTTGCAGCAGGTATGACTGTGGGAGGGAAAATACCATTTGCCGGCACCTTCGCTAATTTTGCCACCGGAAGAGTGTATGACCAGGTAAGGCAGTCTATTGCATATTCAAATAAAAATGTTAAAATAGCAGCTTCTCATGCCGGAATAACCCTTGGTGAGGACGGTGCAACACATCAAATCCTTGAAGATATCGGTTTAATGAAGATGCTGCCAAATATGACGGTTGTTGTTCCTTGTGATTATTTACAAACAAAAGAAGCAACATTAGCTGTTGCCGAATATCAAGGACCTGTATATCTGCGTTTTGGAAGACCTAAAGTACCTGTTTTTTCACATCAACTGCCGGAGTTTAAAATCGGAAAAGCTCAACTAATCAATGAAGGTGCTGATGTAAGTATATTTGCTTGTGGACACCTTGTGTGGAAAGCTATTGAAGCTTGTGAAATACTTGAACAAAAAGGCATTAAAGCAGAGCTTATTAATATTCACACAATTAAACCTTTGGATGAAAATGCAGTCATACAATCAGTGAATAAAACAAAATGTGTTGTTACTGCTGAGGAACATCAGGTAAATGGTGGTTTAGGTGATGCAATTGCACAATTGGTGGCAAGAATTAATCCTGCACCTATTGAAATGGTTGCTGTTTATGATAAGTTTGGTGAAAGTGGAACACCTGACCAACTTATGAAAAAGTATGGACTTGAATCACAAAATATCGTTGATGCTGCTCAAAAAGTAATTGCCCGGAAAAAGTGATTGTACTAAATGGATCAATACTCTGATGGTGAACTTTTAGATCTTTTCCATAATTCGGATAATCCTGATTATGCTTTTAATCTTATAGTAAAAAAATACCAGGAAAAAGTTTACTGGCATATAAGACGAATGGTGCTTGGCCATGAAGATGCTTCTGATATTGTGCAGGATGTATTTATTAAAGCGTGGAAAGGGCTTGCTAACTTTCGCAGCGACTCCGCTCTGTTTACCTGGTTATATCGTATTGCTACTAATGAAGCTATTTCCTTTTTAAATAAAAAGAAAAAAAAGTATCTTATATCTTTTAATGATGTAGAATATGCACTCTCCAATAAATTGGAAGACGACGCTTTTTTTAGTGGCGATGAAATTCAGAAAAAACTACAAAAGGCTATATTGAAACTGCCCCCAAAGCAAAGAGCAGTATTTAATATGAGGTATTTTGATGAAATGAAGTATGAAGAAATGGCAAAAGTTTTGAAAAAATCTGAAGGTGCATTAAAAGCTAATTACCATCATGCTGCAAATAAAATCGAAGATTTTTTAAAAAATAATTAAACCTTAGTGTAAATATTTTGTCAAATAAATGATAAATTAGATGTAATGAAAGAATGAGGTGAATAATGAAAGATAATAAAAACATAGAAAGTAATAAATTCAGGGAGCAGTTTCCCGAGCTATCATCTGTTAGTAAGGAGAATCCGTTTAAAACTCCTGATGGATACTTTGAAACCTTGCCTCAAACTATTAATGATAGAATACACAAGAGCAAAAAACCTTCTCTAATATCTGTAATTTTACCTGCACAGGTACGAGTTGCCGTTGCTACGATTAGCGCAGTACTGCTTATTGTTCTCGGTTTCTTTTGGTTATATGATACAAAAACCAATGGAGATGAATTAAGTGATGAATATATTGAAGAATACTTAATTGGTTATTATCAGTATAATTCGTCCGGGTTCTATGAGCTTATGGCTGATGAAGAGTTCTCAGCTGTTGATGCTATTGATGCAGATGAATATTCTGAACTGGAGCAAGATGAAGAAGAAGTGCTTGATTATATTATGAATAATGCAAGCTTTTATTTAATGAGTTATGAAGATTTTGAAGATAACCAATAACTAATTATTAATTAGATTAATAAGGATACTTTAATCACATATTATTATAAAATTATAAAAATGAAAAAACTAGTAAAAACAAATTTCAGGCATATTGTTCCGGCTTTATTAATATTGATAATGGCATTTTCAATTGATGTTGTCGCTCAGCCCGGGATGGGAAGAATGCTGGAAGGTAGAAATGAACAGTTAAAAGCTAAAAAAGTAGCATTTCTTACCGACAAAATGGACTTAACAATACAGGAAGCCCAGATTTTCTGGCCATTATATAATGAGTTTAATGATAAAAGAGATTCACTCATTAAATCTAAAGTACTTACTCACAAATGTGAAAATCTTATAGAGGAGATGTCAGAATCAGAATTGCTGGAGATAATGGAAGCAGAAATATCAAATTCTGAAAATATGGCAGCATTAAGAAGAGAATATCATGAGAAATTTCTAAAAATTCTTCCGGTTGAAAAAGTTGCCAGGCTTTATATTGCCGAAAAGGAATTTAACAGGCAATTATTTCGCGAGATGCGTAAAAGAGGGCACAGAGAGAGAAGGCCGTAAAGCCGGATTTGAAATAAATATAAAAAAAACGAGCCTGCTTATAACTTTTGCAAGCTCGTTTTTTATTCTTAAAGCTCTTCTACCGGTTTCTTTTTTAAAAAGATTGCTATTATCAAGCTAAAAATAAAGCCAATAAATGTATAGCTAAAAATTGACCCAATAGATAACAATATGGGGTTTGTAAATGTCCTGGTAAATGACAAAGCCATGTCTAGTTCTGAGGTAGAGATGTTCGGATTTTGCATAATTATTGTTTCTTCCGCCTTGATTAATATTTCATCAATAACTTCAGGGCCTATAAACTGATAAAAAACAAAGGAATAAACAGCGTAAATAATACCTGCAAATAAACTTATCAGAGTACCTAAGCCTAAAGCTTTTCCGTAAGATATTGCCCCATTATTAATGTCATTTCTGAATTTGATAATCCCATAAACTAAAAATACAACAATGATTGGGTATGATAAATATCCGGCCCATTTGTTTGTTGCATCCCCCGCAAGATAAAATACGAGGCTCAATAATATTAATGCTAAAGCTAATAGTAGTCCATACTGAAATGCTACTTTGCCCATTCCGGGTTGTTTTATTTCATTTTCGTTTTCCATGATAGTTTTGTTTTATTGGTTTATGCAAATATAAAAAGGAAAATTTAATTTTGTAGTACTTAAAATTTTTATAATTTTGCACCCGGGTAAGATTGGTACGACCAGCTCCTGCCGAATTCCCCCAGGACCGGAAGGTAGCAAGGGTAGGTGGTCGTAGCGGTGCGATACCAAATCTTACCCTTTTTTTATTAACCTATAATCCTTCTCAATATGAAATTTTTTATCGATACTGCAAATCTTGATGAAATTCGTGAAGCTAATGACCTTGGTATACTTGACGGAGTTACGACAAACCCCTCATTGATGGCTAAAGAGGGCATAAAAGGTCATGATAATATCCTTAAACATTATGTTGAAATTTGCAATATCGTTGATGGTGATGTTAGTGCAGAGGTTATTGCTACAGATTTTGAAGGTATAGTAAGAGAAGGCGAAGCACTCGCTGCTTTACATCCGCAAATTGTTGTGAAAGTGCCTATGATTAAAGAAGGTATTAAGGCAATAAAATATTTCTCAGAAAAAGGAATTAAAACAAATTGTACTTTGGTTTTTTCAGCCGGGCAAGCTATACTGGCAGCTAAAGCCGGTGCTACATACGTATCTCCATTCATTGGAAGAATTGATGATATTTCAACTGATGGTGTTGAACTTATTGGTCAAATTGCACATATATATGACCAATATGCATTTTCTACACAAGTGTTGGCCGCAAGCATTCGTCATACCATGCATATTGTTAAGTGTGCTGAGGTTGGAGCCGATGTTGTAACATGTCCTTTAAAACCAATATTGGGACTTTTAAATCATCCACTTACTGATATTGGATTGGAAAAGTTCCTTGCAGACCACAATAAAAAATAATATTTTACGCATTTTCTTATTAATTAACTAATTTGTGAATATTAAGTTCATAGAATAATATTATTGTATCTTATCCCTAAAACATCTATAAGCTTTTTTACTATATTTGTATTACAGTATTAACCTTATTATCTTACCATGAATACAAAAAGGCTTGCAATTCTCGTCATTCTATCTGTTTTTTCTTTGAGTTTGTTCGGTGTCGATAGGAGTGACAGGGTACAGACTGCCGTTCAGGAGAATCCGGAAAAGCATTTTAAAATTTTTAAATTTGATATTAAAGAGCAAATCGCACCTCCTGCATTGCGAACGACCCAAAGAGCTTTTGAAGCTGCCGACACAATAAATGCCGATTTTATACTCATTCATATGAATACCTATGGAGGCATGGTTGATATTGCAGATTCTATTCGCACAAGAATTATGCAGTCAGAAATTCCTGTAATTGTATTTATTGATAATAATGCGGCATCGGCAGGTGCTTTGTTATCAATCGCTGCTGACCGGGTTTATATGCGTCCGGGAGGCAATATTGGCGCAGCAACCGTTGTAGACCAGGCCGGAGAAGTTGTCCCTGATAAATATCAATCCTATATGAGATCAATGATGCGTTCAACAGCAGAAGCTAAAGGCCGTGATCCTGATATTGCCCAGGCCATGGTTGATCCTTCTATTGAAATTGATGGGATTATTAAAGAAGGCAAAGTACTTACCTTTACTTCTTCAGAGGCTCTGGAATTCGGTTTTTCGGAAGGAACAGCTGAGAATATTGAAGAGCTTATTGAATTAGCAGGTATAAAGAATTATCAAATAGTTGAGCAAAAACTTACTACCGTTGATTATATCATTAACTTTCTGATTAATCCGGTTGTTAGTGGATTGCTTATTATGCTCATTTTGGGAGGTATTTATTTTGAACTTCAAACACCGGGCGTAGGTTTCCCGATATTAATTGCATTAGTCGCTGCTGTTATGTATTTTGCTCCTTTTTATATAGAAGGCCTTGCGTCACATTTTGAGTTATTTTTGTTTGGATTAGGGCTGGTGCTGATAGCAGTCGAAATATTTGCTATTCCCGGATTTGGAGTTACAGGTGTGCTTGGTATTCTTTCTATAGTCACCGGATTGGCTCTTGCAATGGTAGGTAATAGAGGATTTGACTTTTCGGGAGTACCTGCTGCTGATATTTTAATTGCTTTTTTAACTGTAATAATTGCATTTTTTGCTTCTCTCTCAATTTCTATTTATCTTAGTCAGAAGCTATTAAGTACAAACCGATTTGGCTCTTTTGCTCTGGATACAGTGCAGGAAACTGACCAGGGATATTCTTCCGCCGATGTAAATATGAAAAATTTACTTGGCAAAACCGGTGTTGCTTTTACTGTTTTAATGCCAAGCGGCAAAGTTGAGATTGATGATGACGTTTACGATGCAACTGCCCTTACAGGTTATATTGATAAAGGAGAAAATGTTAAAGTTGTAAAATATGAAACTTCACAGGTTTTTGTAGTAAAAACATAAATTACTTTTATTATGATTAGAAAAAAGTTTCAGGATATAACTATTGAACTGACTAAAGGTGATATTACCAATCAGCCTGATATTGATGCTATCGTTAATGCAGCAAATGCCTTTTTAAGAACAGGAGGTGGCGTTGCAGGTGCGATTCATGAAGCTGCAGGCCCCGATCTTGAAAAAGAATCTGTATCCCTTGGGCCTATAAAACCCGGACAAGCTGTAATTACTTCGGCATATAAACTTCCTAATAAGAATGTGATACATTGTCTAGGACCTGTTTATCAGCGCGATTTGCCTCATGATAAACTACTTGCTTCTTGTTATTCTAATTCTTTGGAACTAGCCGATAAATATGATTTGAAAAGTATTGCTTTTCCTGCAATTTCTACCGGTGCTTTTGGTTATCCTATAGAAGAAGCCGCTAAAGTTGCTCTTAATGCCATAAAAGAGAAAACTCCCTTTCTTAATTCAGTGAAAATAGTTAGAATGGTATTGTTTTCTGATAGTGACTATGATGCTCATGAAGTGGTTTTTAAAAAGTGGTAATCGTTTATCTTGATTAAAATTTTATGGATATTAGAACGGTAAATATTGGATGCCAGCTTCTTACCGAAGGTGAATGGTATTTGTTTAAGATAATTAAAAGAATTTCCCTTGATGATAATGAAAGCTTTTTTGTGCTTGCCGATAAAATGAATTATAAAATTTTGTTGCCCGCTAATTACTATGCCGATTATGATTTGAAAGTAGGACAAAACATCAAGTGCAGGGTTGATAAGATAAATTGTAACGGGCAAATATTTCTTGAGCCTGAACACCCCGTTTATACCGAAAATGAAAAATACTTTTTTGATGTCATAGAAGCCGGAAGAAGAAAAAATATTATTGATCAGGATGAACTTTTTTTTGTTGTTAAAGATGCATTTAGTAACAAATGGATGGTCACGTCGACAGACCTTGATAATCAGAATCTTATTAATTCAGAAAAAATTGAATGCTGTGTTGAGAGAATAAAAAAGGGAAAGCTGTTTTTAAAACTTGTTAATGAGTCGGATGAAAAAAAAAGACTAAAAATTGGTGAGGAGTATGATTTTAAGGTAATAGACGAAAGGCTAAACCCTGATGATGGTTTTATGTATTATATTTTGCAAGGCCCTGATGGAGCCAAACACCTGCTAAAAAAGAAATATTATCCACATTATGGAATTAAGATTGGGAATGTTATACGTTGTAGAGTGGTTAAGTTTAATTCTGAAGGATATTTTTTCCTTGAACCGGAAAATCCTAAATACATAATTGGTGAAGTATATGAGTTTCCTGTTAAGCGATTTGAAGAAATAGTGTATTCAGATGGCATTAAGCAAAAGGTAATAGTATTGGAAGATAAGTTTAGCGAGGAAGTAAATGTTTTTATTGATGATTATGAGTTTGAAAAATATAAAGACAAGAAATCAGTTAATGCATATATCGATAATATAAGGAAAAGCAGGTTAGAGCTGAAGCTTATTTAAACACTATATTTTTCACAACTTCACTGCCCATTTCTTTGTTTATGTTTGCTATGATTTTTGTTTTGGCATAATTTAGCTCAGTTCTTAGAGGTGCCGACTTTAATTGAACAATCAGGATATTTTTTTCATATTTTATTTCCTCAGTATATTGAGATATTTGAGGGCCCATTATATTAGACCAGGATGCGATAATCTTTTTCTCACTTATTTTATCGTTCCACTGCCATTCACTAATTACACTTTTAAGTAAATCTCCAAGTGATTGTTCGTTTGCTTTTTTCATAATAATAATTTCTTTATAATCACCAGATATGCTTATGCATTGACCTTTTTGTAATAATTTTATTCAGTTTCTTTTACCTTGCCGTTCTCAACTTCAAATATTTTAGTCTCAGTCTCAATAGTAGAAAAAATATTTTTAAGCCGTTCGGAATCCGTATCTGTGACAAATATTTGCCCAAATGTATTATCACTTACCAGTTTCATCAATTGAGTTACCCTGTGTTCGTCAAGTTTATCGAAAATATCATCAAATAACATTATCGGTTTTTTACCTTTTACTTTTTTAGTGAAAGCAAATTGCGCTAATTTTAGGGCTATAATAAAAGATTTTTGTTGACCCTGGCTGCCAAATTTCTTAACAGGATAATCATTTATAATAAATTCAAGGTTGTCTTTATGAATGCCCTTGGTTGTAAACTGAGCATAAGTGTCATTTTGTCTTGCACGCTGCAATAGGCTTTGAAAGCTATCTTCATTCAAATGGGAGACATATTCAATATTAACTTTTTCTTCTGAATGGGTTAAAAATGAATAATATTCTGAAAATACAGGTAGGAAATCCTCAAAAAATAATTTTCTCTGCTCATAAAGGTAATTGCCATATTCAATAAGTTGCTCATCCCATACTTCAAGAGAGGATTCATCGAAATATTTTTTTTCTGCAAAACCCTTTAACAAAGTATTTCGTTGCAATAAAGCTCTCTTATATTGAAGCAATAGGTGGAGATATTCTTTGTTGTATTGTGAGATAACACCATCAACAAATTTTCTTCTTTCTTCACTTCCGCCAAGTAAAAGGTTTACATCGCCCGGATATACTAAAACTAAAGGATATTGGCCAATATGATCAGATAGCCTTTCATATACTTTCTTATTGCGTTTAAAAACCTTGTTTTGGTTACGTTTCACTCCACAATGCAGTTCGTCAGTATTTCCGTTTAATTTGTATTTCCCCTGGATTACAAAGAAGTCAAAATTATGATGTATGTTTTGCGAATCTATTGGATTAGAAAAACTTTTACAAAATGATAAATAGTATATGGCGTCAAGCAAGTTTGTTTTGCCGGAAGCATTCATGCCGGCAAAACAATTTATCTTTGAGCTAAACTCAAGGCTTGCTTCAGTATAATTCTTGAAATTTATTATTGACAGATTTTGCAAAAACATATCTTAATTTTATAATGCAAAAGTACCATATTTTTGTTATTTGTTTAGCCTAAAGCTATATGTTAAAAGATATTTTTAATACTGAAAACAGACAAATATTATTATAATAGTATAACGTATTGTTTTGTTAACAGAAAACCTCAAAACGTCCATTTGCTCTTAAAAAATCAAAAAAATGCACATCTATTGCATATATATTTTACTTTTGTTAGTACGACTTCAGATAAAAAATGATAATCAGTTAATTACACCGGTATCAGACATATTCTAAAAAAGCAAATCAAATTATTAATCAAAACACAAGTAAAATGAAACGACTATTTTTATTTTTAATCCCTTTAAGTTTAATTATGACAAACTGTGAGTCAGACAAGAAGAATCCTTTTTTGTCTGAATATGACACTCCATTTGATGCGCCGCCTTTTGATCGCATTACAGAGGAACACTACATGCCTGCATATGAAGAGGCTATAAAGCAACACAAGGCAGAAATTGATGCTATTATAAATAATACTGAGGAGCCGAATTTTGAAAATACAATTTTGGCATATGACAGAGCCGGCGAGCTAATGAGTAAAGTAGGAGCTGTTTTTTACGGCGTTAGGGGTGCACATACAAATGACATGATGGATGTGATTGCTGAGGATCTTAATCCAATTTTGTCAGCTCATTCCAATTCTATCAGGCTCAATCAAGAATTATTCTCAAAAATACAGGAGGTATATAACAAAAGGAACGAACTGGATATTGACAAGGAGCAAATGATACTTGTTGAAAAAACATATAGAGATTTTGAACGTGCCGGTGCAGCTCTTTCTGAAGAAGATAGAGAAAAACTGAAAAAAATCAACGAAAGAATGTCGATGTTATCTTTAAATCTGAGCCAAAATGTTCTGAAAGAAACTAACGACTTTAAGTTGGTGCTTGAAACAGAAGAAGATCTTGCCGGGCTGCCGGAATCGGTTATATCTGCTGCTGCTGATGCTGCCAAAGAAGCTGACATGGAAGGAAAATGGGTTATCACACTTCACAAACCAAGTTGGATACCTTTCTTGCAACATTCTACAAGAAGAGATCTTCGCGAGAAAGTTTATAAAGCTTATTATAACAGAGGCGATAACAATAATGATAATGACAATAAAAAACTATTTGCCGAATTAATTAAGCTACGCGGTGAATTTGCAAATTTAATTGGTTATGAAAATTATGCCAGGTATTTCCATGATATTCAAATGGCAGAAAATCCGGATAATGTTTATGATTTTCTGTATAAAGTTTGGGAACCAGCCATCATTAAGGCAAAAGAAGAAAGAGATGATATGCAGAGAATAATTAATAAGGAAGGTGGCGACTTTGAGCTTCAATCGTGGGACTGGTGGTACTATGCAGAAAAACTTCGTAAAGAAAAATATGACCTTGATGATGCTGAGTTAAAACCTTATTTTACACTTGATAATGTAAGAAAAGGAAGTTTTTTACTTGCTAATAAACTTTATGGGCTTGAATTTATTGAATTACCTGACCAGCCAGTTTATCACGAAGAAGTTGAAGCTTATGAAGTTCGCGAAGCAGACGGAACGCATTTAGCAATTTTGTTTATTGACCCGCATCCTCGTGCAAGTAAAAGAGGAGGAGCATGGTGTGGTACCTATCGCAGCGGTTCTTATGATGAAGAAGGAAACAGAATTTCTCCGATTGTAACTATGGTTATGAACTTCTCAAGGCCAAGTGGCGGTAAGCCTGCTATGCTTAGCTGGGATGAGACTACAACGTATTTTCATGAGTTTGGTCATGCTTTGCATAATTTCTTTGCTAAAGGCCATTATAATAGAACAAGCAGAAGCGTTCCCAGGGATTTTGTTGAATTGCCTTCACAAATTTGTGAAAACTGGGCAAGTGAACCTGCAATGCTTAAAGAATATGCTTTGCATTATGAAACCGGTGAGCCTATCCCTGATGAATTGATTGAGAAAATCCAAAATAGTGCCCATTTTAACCAGGGATTTATTACTGCTGAATACGTTGCAGCCGCATTACTTGATTTGGATTGGCATACTGCTGATTTTAGTGATGGTGAAAACATTGACGTAAATGAGTTTGAGAGAAAGTCTATGGAGAGAATTGGATTAATTGATGAGATTATTCCAAGGTATAGAACTACTTATTTTAATCATATTTTTAGCACCGGTTATGCTGCCGGATATTATGTATATTTATGGGCAGGGGTGCTTGATTCTGATGCTTTTTATGCTTTTAAAGAGTCAGGAGAACTGTTTAATCAAGAATTAGCTGATAAGTTCAGAAAATATATTCTTGCAAATAATAGTATTTATGAAGGTATGGATGCCTATGTGAAATTCAGAGGCGAAGAACCTTCTATTGATCCACTTCTGGAAAAAAGAGGGATGAAATAATTGGAAGATATCTAATAAAAAAACGAGGACAATAATAATTTGTCCTCGTTTTTTTTTAATAATATTTTTTTAGTTATTGCTAAATTGCTTAAGTAAGCTTTTGGCAGGTATTGAAGAATTTGTGTGATTACGGATTTTCTTTATAATGTCAGCAGGTTCGTCTGATAATCCAATTTGAATTATGGTCTTTTTTGGAAATTTCCTTTGAAAACTACTGTTGATAAAGTCATTATACCTATCAATCATCATAGGGCCTAACAGAATAACATCATGATTTTTTTTCTCTACCTCCTCGCAAAGTGACTTATAAGTAGTTGCTTTCCCACAAATAATTATATCAGGACAGGCTGATAAATAAGAAAGAATTCCATTTAGCATTATATCACTGCTGTCTGCAACAATTAATTTTACTTCGCTCATGATAATATAGTTTTATTGCTTCAAAGGTAAATCCGGTAGTTTGATTTTTAAGCAGTGTTTTTACTCAAAAAACAATGTGGAAACACTTAATTTTATTATCACATTGTTCAGTAATAACAAGGAATATGGAAGAGGATTAAAAGATACTAACCGGCAATTAAAACAGCTTAAATTTCAATTATTTTATTCTTGATTGCGTATTTTATTAATTCAACGCTGTTTTTCATGTTTGTTTTTTGGAGAATATGATTCTTGTGAGATTCAATAGTGCGAACACTTAAGAATAACTTTTCAGCTATTTCGCTGTTATTATAACCTTCCGCAAAAAGTTGCAACACCTCTAATTCTCTTTTTGTTAGATTTGGCATTACTCCGGAAGATTTTTTCTTTTTATTGGCGTAATTCCTTACTATTTCCTCAGAAATCGTTGTGTGGAAGTAATTTTTACCGTCATTAATTGTTTGTATAGCTTCTACAAGTTCCTCTGAAGAAACATCTTTGGGAACATATCCATCCGCACCGACATCAATAGCATCAGAAATGTTATTATAATCAGAGTGCATGGATAATATGAGTATTTTAATATCAGAAAAATTCTTTTTGATTGCTGCAGTTGTTTCAATACCTGACATATTTGGCATACTAATATCCAGTAACATTACATCCGGTTGAACAGTTTTTAATAAGTCCAATGCTTCTTGTCCGCTATGTGCAATGCCTATAACATCAATGTTATCAGCACCCATTAAAAAGAGACTTATACAATCTGTTACAAGCTTGTGGTCATCTACAATTACAACTTTTATTTTTTTCATGAAATTTGTTTATAGCAAAGCAAAAATAGCTAATCTAAATATGAAATAATCAAATATTGTTAAAATACCTTATGCAAATTAACAACTTTCTTATATATTAACAAAATATTTTTGCAATTACAGCACATAAAAATAATAAAGATGCCCCTTAAGTGCTGATTAACATATTAAACAAGCATTTATATTTTTTTAAAAAATTGTGTAGCCGAGGCCTGTGCTTTTGGCATAACCAATACATCATTTATATTCACATGCTCAGGTAAAGTAGCAGTAAAAACAACTATTTCCGCAATATCATCTCCTGATAATGGCTTAAAACCTTCATAAACTTTTTTTGCTGCTTCTTTATCGCCTTTAAATCTTACAATGCTAAACTCAGTTTCTGCTGCACCCGGACTTACCTGGCTGACTTTTATACCATGTGGAAGAAGATCCATTCTCATACCTTCGGTTATTGCCGCTACTGCATGTTTACTTGCGCAATAAACATTTCCTTTTGGATAAACTTCTCTGCCTGCAATAGAACCAATGTTTATTATGTGGCCTTTATTGCGTTTTATCATTAATGGCATAATTTCTTTACTTACATATAATAGACCTTTTACATTCGTGTCTATCATTGTATCCCAATCTTCTGTAATTCCACTGTCAATAGTATGCAGGCCTAGCGATAATCCGGCATTGTTTACCAAAATATCAATGTTTTTCCACTCTCCCTCAAGGCCATTAATAGCACTTATTACATCATCTTGTTTCCTAACGTCAAAGGCTAAAATTTTTACTTTTATATTATAATCTTTAACTAAATCGTCTTTCAATTTATTTAATCTATCTTCTCTGCGGCCATTAATAATCAGGGAATATCCGATTTTTGCAAACTTCAATGCGCATGCTTTGCCTATTCCACTTGTAGCACCACTTATAAAAACTATTTTTGACATTTTACTGTAATTTTTATTATTAATAGTTTTGTTTATAACCTAATTTATTTAGAATCAATTTTTTAGCTTTTTCAATTTTATTATAATCTAAAATATAAATAAAGGCAATCCATAAAAACGGCAAGGCAGGAATTTTATACCTGACTATGGCTCCATATAATGGAGTTACCATTCCCACGAAAGCAAATGTAATTATAACAAAAGAAATACAGAACCAAAAAAAAGGGCTAAGTATTTTATCTTTATTGAAAAACACTAACATCAATATAAGCATTGTCCAAATCAATATATTTTCCAGTGCTGCAAAAATTATTAATGGCGATGTACTATCAAAAATATGTGGTCTTGTTAATGTGTTCCAAAAACCGGATGGGACAAAACTTAGAAAGCTGCCTATATTTGGTTCCATAAGCCTGTGTGTTATTATGCTTCCTGCTTCTACAGATTGTGAAAACAAAACAAAACTATTTTGTTTGTTTGCAATTATTTCCATTAAATTATAATCAGGAAAAAGAAAACCCAATCCAATAAAAAAGCCTGTCCAGACAGTAAAAACTACAACATATCCGGGAATAATATATGCTTTGTATTTATTTTTATTTTCTAACAAATAAAATGTTATTAATACCGGAATTAATAGGAATATTATGTATGCTTTAAGTAAAACCAATATGAATAGTGCAAATAACACATTAATCATGTTAGCTGCACTGAATTGTTTGTTTTTTAATTTATAGGTAAATAATAAAAACCATCCAATGGCAAAAAGCAAAATACTTTCTTTTAAAATCCCCGAGCCCCAGAATAAAACTGATGGAAACAGAAAGATACCCCAAAAGATTAATGCGGATTTGTTTTTAGATATTTTATTTAATGAAAATTTATAAAGGGCAATAAGGCCTGTAAAAACAAGAAAGTTTGCAGCGATATTGTGAACGCCAATGTATCCACCACTAATTATCCCAATTAATGCATTGAATCTGACTACTATCCGGTTGTCATTATATACGGGTTCTTCCCAGGGCCTGAACCAACTACTCATTTGAGAATAGTACTTGCTCAGATGAGGTGCATCAGCATCAATTCCGGTAAGCATTCTGAGGTAATCTAATGGATTATCACTAATGGAGCGTGCCATTACCATTCCATCATTAAAGTATTTGTAAATATCTGCGGTTTCTTTATCATAATAGTAGTTGTAAATAAATATAAACACAAAACTTGCCAGGCACTTTATCGTAAATGCTGCCATAAGAGCTTTGTAGCTGATATTAATATTTTTAAAGAAAGGAGTGTACTTAATAATTATGGCAAAAAATAAAAAACTAATCAGGCTTGCAACTATATTCAATGTTTTGTTTTTTTGGTGATTTTAGAATGTTCAAAATTAAACTTTTCAAAAATAATATGTTTTCTATTTTTACTAAAATAAACATAAAAAATTATTTTTTCAGCTAAATGCTTTGTGTATTTTTGCCAAAACTTTTTATATATATCATAAGATGGAAAATATCAGCTATAATTCGCCTGCTAATTTAGAAATTGCGCAAGCTCTGGGTTTATTACCTGAAGA
This sequence comes from Bacteroidales bacterium, assembly GCA_046484145.1. Lineage (GTDB taxonomy): Bacteria > Bacteroidota > Bacteroidia > Bacteroidales > UBA7960 > PWND01. Next base: position 3,392 of record JAWOBS010000226.1, on the reverse strand, counting down.
ATATAACAAGATTAAGGATATTTTAGGAAGGAATCCCAATTTTACAGAGATTAGTATTTTTTCTGTAATGTGGTCTGAGCATTGTTCATATAAAAATTCTATAAAATGGCTTAAGACATTGCCACGAAAAGGCCCTCATTTACTTGCAGAGGCCGGTGATGAGAATGCCGGACTTGTTGATATTGGCGATGATTATGCTTGTGCATTTAAGATAGAATCTCACAATCATCCTTCTGCTCTTGAGCCATACCAGGGGGCAGCTACAGGAGTTGGTGGTATTAACCGTGATATTTTCACTATGGGTGCAAGGCCTATAGCACAATTAAACTCTCTCCGGTTTGGTAATCCTGAACTGGAAAAAACAAAGTGGCTTCTTAATGGTGTTGTAAAAGGAATTGGTGATTACGGAAATGCTTTTGGAGTGCCGGTTGTAGCAGGTGAGGTTTATTTTGATGAGTGTTATAATACAAATCCGCTGGTAAATGCAATGTCTGTGGGTATCGTAAGAAAAGGCAATACTATTTCAGCAATTTCGGAAGGAGTTGGGAATCCTGTATTTATTGTTGGTTCTTCGACAGGTAAGGATGGAATTCACGGGGCAACATTTGCATCAGAAGATATCACCGAAGCTTCTGCTGATAAAATCCCTGCTGTTCAGGTTGGAGACCCTTTCCAGGAAAAATTACTTCTTGAGGCCACTCTTGAGGTTATAAAAACCGGTGCTGTTGTTGGCATGCAGGATATGGGTGCAGCAGGAATAACATGCTCTACCAGCGAGATGTCTGCGAAAGGAAAGCATGGAATGGTGATTCATCTGGACAAAGTTCCAATGAGACAAAAAAATATGCAGCCTTTTGAAATATTGCTTTCTGAATCACAGGAAAGAATGTTGGTCGTCGTTGAAAAGGGCAGGGAAGATGAAGTGATGAAAGTATTTGAAAAATGGGATTTAAATTGTGTTCAGATTGGCGAAGTTATTTCCGGCGATATTTTGAAGTATTTTATGGACGGAGAGCTTGTTGCTGAAGTGCCTGCAGACCCTCTTGTGTTGGGTGGCGGAGCCCCCGTTTATGACAGGGAGTTTAAAGAGCCGGAATATTATAAAAAAACTAAAGAGTTTAGCATAGATAGCATACATGAACCCGGAGACCTTAAAAGCATTGCTGAATTTTTGCTTTCACGCCATAGTATTGCATCAAAAAAATGGGTTAGTGAACAATATGATACTATGGTAGGAACGAAGAATATGTCAACCAATTATACCACTGCTGCTGGTATTGTTAACATAAAAGGTACAAAGCGGTCACTGGCTATGTCTGTTGATTGTAACAGCAGATATGTACATGCTGACCCTGAAATTGGATGTGCTATTGCTGTTTCTGAAGCAGCCAGGAATATAGTATGCAGTGGTGGTATCCCCAGTGCTGTTACAAATTGCCTTAATTTTGGAAATCCTTATAATCCGGAAGTTTACTGGCAGTTTGTAGGTGCTATCAATGGCATGAGAAAAGCTTGTGAGAAATTTGAAACTCCTGTTACCGGTGGTAACGTTAGTTTTTATAATCAGACTTCAATGGGTAATAAGGTAGAACCAGTTTTCCCGACTCCGGTTATTGGAATGCTGGGCATTTTGCCTGATAAAAAATTTATAACGAGCCTTAATTTTAAAAAGAAAGGACATCATATATACTTAATTGGTAAGTCACAAAATGACATTAATTGTTCTGAATATCTATATGCTTATCATGAAGTTAAATTAAGTCCTCCTCCTGCATTTAATCTTGACGAAGAGTATGATGTCCAGAAAATTACGTCGCAATTAATTCAAAATGAATTGATTGAATCATGTAATGATATTTCTGACGGTGGATTATTTGTTAGTATGTTTGAATCGGCTAATGCCGGAAGATTAGGATTTGACATCAATTGTGATGAGGAAATTCGCAAAGATGCATTTCTGTTTGGAGAGTCTCAAAGCAGGATAATTGTTACAATTGACAGCAAAAAAGAAGCGGCTTTTGTTGAAATGATGGCTACTTCAGATGTTGAGTTTTCTTTTCTTGGTGAGGTTATAGAAAATGATGCTGTTATTGATGGCGAAAACTTTGGAAAGATAAAAGATCTGGGAAGCATTTATGAAAATGTGATTCCCAATATGATGAAGTAATTTTAACTGAGTTTTATCTTAGCCTGCACTCATGTTCTATCCAATCATTGTTGGCGGTTTTATGAAAGTTATCCTGAAAAAATGTGTGCGATATCACTATTTCCAAGCACGTTATTTTGTGCCCGAGGTAACGATGCGTTTAATATAGGCAAGAACCGGAAGCTTCCAAATAAAACCGGGGTCTTCCAAAATAAATTAAATCAAACTACCAAATACTGGCTCTTTCCTCTTTAGGAATATATCTTGGATTATTGGGTGATATATCAAAAACTATATAGAAGTCATCAATATTATATACTACCCCATTTACCCTGGCTTCTCCCGGTGAGTGAGGGCCTTCGTGGAGTTGCCTCATCAGTTCTTTGTCTCTTATATTGTTTCTCCATATTTGTGCATAAGAAATAAAGAAGCGCTGTTCCGGTGTAAAACCATCAATAAGAACAGTGTCATTACTGTTATTATCAGCTTGCTTAAGTTTAAAAGCAGTATATGCAATGCTTAGGCCACCCACATCAGCAATATTTTCTCCAAGGCTTAATTCCCCATTAATAGTAAGACTATCCAACATTACATAATTATTATATTGATCAACCAATACTTGAGATCTTATAGTAAATTGCTCTGCATCTTCAGTGTTCCACCAATCATTTAAGTTGCCTTTTTCATCATAGTGCCTTCCCTGATCATCAAACCCATGAGTCATTTCGTGGCCTATAACCATTCCTATTGCTCCAAAATTAACAGCATCATCACCATGCAAATAGAAGAATGGTGGCTGTAGGATAGCGGCAGGAAAAACTATTTCATTCATTGTTGGACTATAATATGCATTAACTGTTTGCGGGTTCATAAACCATTTGTCGCGATCCACAGGATGGCCAATCTCACTAATATTTTTCTTAATATTGAACTCCCTGGAAGCCAATACATTTAAAACGTATGGCCTGTCAGTTATTTCAAGTTTTGTATAATCAGTCCATTTATCAGGATAACCAATTTTTACATTAATAACATCCAGTTTCTTTTTTGCTTTTTGTTTTGTTTCGCTTGTCATCCAGTCAAGCCTGTCAATTCTTTGTTCAAAACTTCTTTTCAGGTAAGAAACGAGCTCTTCCATCCTTTCTTTTGCCTCTTTTGGAAAGTAAACTTTAACATACTCTTCTCCAATTGCTTTGCCGATAGATCTGTCTAATGTCCTTAATACCCTTTTCCATCTTTCCTGATT
>JAWOBS010000200.1:0-4919 GCA_046484145.1 Bacteroidales bacterium | reverse complement strand
GATCTGGTTATAAATAAGAAATAAATAATCCATGCTGATATAAGAAATGAGGCATAAAACCAATACTTTTTGTTAGTAATTTGCTTTATCAGCCATGGTAAAATTGCCGCTGCGACAATAGCCATAAGTCCAAAATACAGGTGCGATCCAAATGGCAATATATAGCGAAAACTGGGAATATCCTTAGTAGCATAAGTAAAAAAGCCAATAAATGAAACTAAAAGTATTGTGGAGATGAATAAAAATAACAATACTCGTATTTTTTTAATATCAAGCGCCGGTGAAGTAACAACAATTAAAGTTAATGTCAAAGTAGGCAGCTTATGCTTTAAGTCATAAGTGATGGCATATTCAAGGTCTTGTGACCATAGCAATCCAATAATATGAACTCCAAATATTAAAGTAAAAAATAAAGCAGGTTTGTTATTAAAAAAGGTTTTGAATTTATATTTAAAATTTCCTTCTACTAACCAGTTTATACCCATCAACAATTGACTGGCACTTATTAAAAATCGGGATGTTGGCATTGATATAACAAGCAAACATAAGCACAAAAAATATATCCAGTAATGGATGTTTTGCCTTGAGAACTCTCCTTTGTTTTTTATCTCCATCTGTTATTTCCGAATATTTTACTTCAATTATTTATTTAAAGATATTTCATATTTCTTTATCATATTAGCTATCAATATAAACAATGCAGCATATGATATGACATCAATTATAACATACACTATTAAAAATTCCATTATATCAAGATCCCTAAAAAAATAGAGAGCACAAAGCAGTAAAAAGTTACTAATCTGCCATATGCTTAATGTTTTTATTTTATTAAGTGCTATAAAAATAATACTCAAAGGCGAAACGATTATCTTAAGAGCTGCTGCAGGAACCAATATCTGGGAAAAAACTCCCGAAATCCTGTAATCATCCCCTGCATATAATTCAAATGCCCACGGGGCTATAAGAAGTATGATTATTATCATTAATACTCCAATAGCTGCTAAACCCATAATAAGCTTTTTTATATCACTTTTTATACTAAGGCCTTCTTTGCTTTTTTGGGAAATGTTTTGAAGCAATACCTGGGAAATACTCATTGTAAGCATTAAAGCAGGCACAGCAAGCACCAAACGCGTCAGGTCAAAGTATCCAACTATTTCAGAGCTGTAAAATACTGAAATAAAAAGTACAACAATATTCAAACATATCGCATTAATAAATGTAGGAATCAGGTTTATCAAAGGAAAATCCTTATATGTCAGCATTAACTGTCGCTGCCTTTTAAATGAAAACAAACGCATAGAAAAACCATGCTTAAATGCCTGGTACCAACCGCTGATATTATGTGCCAAATGGCCAATAATATCTCCAATAAGCAAGCCGGAAGGGTTTTTCAACAGTCCAAAGCCGGTTTGTGTAATACCTTCTGCTGCCCTGCGGGTAATTTTATTTTTTGAAATGCCTCCGAAAACTTTTTGCCTGACTAAATAGTAATTTATTGCCTGGTATGTGCTAAACAAAAATATACTCAAAGGAGAAAAATAAAGTATATATGAATGCCTCTCAGGTATATTCATTAGTGATACAATGCTGTCATTAAAAAATAACAGTATCACAAAAAATATGATATTAAAAATAAAGCTGAATAGAATAGATATAAAAACCAGGTTTACAGCATCTGCGCCTTTCCTAGGATGATTTATTGCCATTTCATACCTAAGAGTTGAGAAAATTACAAAAATACTTGTGATGCTTATATATACAGCTATTGCTCCAAAATCTTCGGGAGTATATATTCTTCTTAAAACTGATTGCAGCAGAATAGGAATCAGTTGTGCAAGGAAAGTCCCAAATATTAATGTCAAAATATTTGGGAATATATCATTAGAACCGAAAATCTTTTTCAGCATATTAGTAAAAAATTTCTTTCGCTAAATTTTTGTAAAGATAATGAAACCAATAATTAGAGATTAATTAGAGTAAACAAAATTATAATTTTATTCTTTCTCTTAAGAAAAAGCAGATATTTAAAACGCTCAGTAGATTGCAAACAAGTAATAATAAGACTTTTGTAAATCGGGTTGGAAAAATCCATGGTATGCAGCGTCATTAGTTAATTATTTTATCAAAATATAGTTCTGTTTTAATTCATAAAACTTCAACAAGAGGTAATTCTTTAATATATTATTATAAATCATTTATTAGTTTTGCATGTAATTTATTGCACTGTTAATACTTTTTTGGATACAAGCTCGTTAATAAAAATAAAAATGTCATATATTATCCGGTCCATATTATTTTTACTATTTATAGTTTCCTTGCTGTTTATATCAAACTCATGCAGGGATGATGAGTTTGCCACAGACCCTTCTGTAAAACTGGAATTCTCACTTGATTCATTGTTGTTTGACACTGTTTTTACAACAGTAGGATCATCAACAAAAAACCTTAAAGTTTATAATAATCATCATCAGCGGATAAAAATATCGCGAATCTGGATTGAGGAAGGCGAAAGTTCTTTTTTCAGAATAAATGCTGATGGAAATCCCGGCAGCTCAATAAGCGATTTAGAGATCGAAGCAAATGACAGTATTTTTATTTTTGTGGAAGTAACTGTTGATCCTGTTAATCAAAACCTCCCCCTTGTAATTACTGATCAGATAAACTTTGAAGTAAATGAAAATGAACAAAATGTAAAACTTGTTGCCTGGGGGCAGGATGCTGTTTTTATAAAGCCCAATTACACTGATCCTGATAGCGGAATCTCTTACCATCTTATAGAAGAAAACCAAACCTGGGTTAGTGATTTGCCTTATGTTTTATATGGTTTAGTTGTAATAGATGAGAATATAATGCTCACTGTGGAAGAAGGCTCTCGAATTCATTTACACAACAATTCAAGTATGATCTTTCTTGGTGGATCTACACTTAAAGTAAATGGCAATATAGAATCGCCTGTAACTTTTCAGGGTGACCGGCTTGAGCCATTTTACAGGGAATTGCCTGGGCAATGGGGCCGTATTTGGCTTACAGCAACAAGCAAAGATCATGAAATTAATTATGCAGTTATAAAAAATGGGACCGTCGGGCTTCATATTGACTCAATAGGTAGTTATACGGACCCAACTCTTGTATTAAAGAATTCTGTCATTAAGAATATGAGTTCAACAGGCCTGTTATTCCAGGGGAGCCATGTTACAGCAGAAAATTCAATTATAGCTAACTGTGGCGAGCATTCTGCCTTTATTAATATTGGAGGGAAGTATGAGTTTAATCACTGTACTTTTGCAAATTATTATTCAATTGCAACAAGACAAACTCCAATGCTGTATCTGAATAACTATTATTTTGATGTTGACAATAATGTGCAAATCAGAGACCTCGAAATGGCGAGCTTCGGGAATTCTATCATATATGGCAGCCTTAGTGATGAAATTGCATTTGATTTTTTCCCGGATGCCGGCTTGGCAAATTATACTTTCGACCATTGCCTGATTAAAACAGATCTGGATACATCTACATCTGATTTTATTAATGTAATTAAAAATGAGTCGCCCCTGTTTAATAATATAGATGAAAACGATTATCGTTTACTGGAAAATTCACCTGCAATTGATGCAGGAAACTCCGGTATCGCTGCTGAATATCCACTGGATATTTTGGGCAATGACAGAGTACCCCCCGGCGACCTTGGCGCAATTGAATATCACATCATTGAAGATGAAGAATAAATTATAATTTATCATGAATAATAATATCGACGAATCCAATATTGTTTACTCAAAACCTGTTTTAGAGTTTATAACAGTTGCAAATGAATACTGTTTGTTTTTTGAAAAAGCCGATAACTATTCTACTGAAGATATTCTGCAGTATTTTCAAAAGATTGCACCGCTATTATACCTAAAAGGTTCAGTAATTCCCAACGTGGTTGTTACGGATCCATCACTTAATGAGAGATTTGTAACTGAAGAACAATGGGAAAGTATATTTAAAACTCTCAGAGAAAAATTTGGACAGCAAGATGTCTATTATATTCACGACCACAATTATGACACTGAAGAAACCAGCTTATCAGACAACATGGCTGATATTTATCAGGACATGAAGGATTTTATCATGCTGTATCAAAATGCCATGTTATATGCAAAAGAAAATGCCGTATTTGAAATACGCAGGCTTTTTCAAAATCACTGGGGTATAAGAATAATCAATGCGCTAAAGGCTATACATCAGATTTTATATAAAGATGCCATTGATCCCGAATTGTTTCAGGATGATGATTTGTTAGAGTAAAACGAACTAATAGTTTGTTTTTGTTAAAGTAGTATTATTATCTTTCCAATCGACTTACGGAAGAAGCACCGGAAGTAATTACATCAACTAAAGGATCGCCATTTACTTTAATATCACTCGAACCACTTATATTTCCACTTATTTTTTCTATCACTGACACCTTAATATCACTAGAACCACTAAGATTAACATCAAGATATTTACAAGAGAAATCATAATCCTTCATATCACTTGCACCACTCATTTCTGCTTTAACAAATTCAGCATATCCTTCAACATCTACGTCCGAAGCACCGGACAGCCTTACCTCCAGATAAGAAAGACTTGCATTTAATTTTATATCTGAGGCACCGGAAGCGGATATAAATAATGATTCATTCTCTATCTTATTTAATACTTGAACATTTGAAGCACCACTAGCTTTAATACTTAACAATAATGGCATTGTAATATGCACCTCTTGTGATTTTGTGCTAACAAGGGAAAATTTGGGCTTTTCACCAACTTTTAAAACATCATCAACAACTTCAGTTGTAATGTAAGGTAGAATGTTGTCATCAGCTTTAACTTCTACGTTAAAAACATCTCCAATAGTAATAAAGACATCTATGGATTTACTG
>JAWOBS010000195.1:0-15773 GCA_046484145.1 Bacteroidales bacterium | reverse complement strand
GAATAAAAAAAGATATTAGATAGAAGGATTTAGGTTAAGGTTAAGGTTAAGGTTAAGGTTAAGGTTGAGGTTGAGGTTGAGGTTGAGATTTATTTTTCATATATAGCAAATGCATTAATCATCAAATAAAATAATTAATATATTTGTGTGCAAAACAGAGAGGGCTGCAATTGATTTGGTATTACACAGCTCTACTTCAAAAACCAAACATCCTATGTCAAACGGTGAACAATACAAAATCCTGCTTGTTGATGACGAGCCTGATATACTTGAGTTTGTAGGTTATAATCTTAAAAAGGAGGGTTACCAGGTTTATACGGCAAACAATGGACAAGATGCTATCAACATTGCAAAAAAGATTATCCCTGACCTGATAATCCTTGATGTCATGATGCCTCATATGGATGGCATTGAAACCTGCCGTGAAATGAAAGAGCATAAAACTTTGGCTGATACGGTTATTGTCTTTCTAACTGCACGTAACGAGGATTATTCTCAGATTGCCGGATTCGATGCAGGTGCTGATGATTACATTGCAAAGCCTATTAAACCAAGACTACTTAGCAGTAGAATAAAGGCACTTTTAAGACGTGTCAGCAAACCTGAGAACACAAATGCTATTACAATTGGCAATCTTATAATTGACAATGAAAGACACACTGTATTTTTAAATGAAAAAGAAATAAACCTTCCGAAAAAAGAATTTGAATTACTTGCAATCTTAACATCAAAGCCAAATAAAGTATTTACACGTGAAGAGATCTTCACTTCAGTTTGGGGCACAAATGTTATTGTAGGAGACAGAACTATTGATGTACATATTAGAAAACTAAGGGAAAAATTAGGACTAGAATGTATCAAAACAATAAAAGGCGTTGGCTATAAATTTCAGGATATCTAGGCATTACTTTTCAAAGGCAGAAAATTTCAATAAACTATGCAGATACTAAAACATTCAACATCGCAAAGGCTTTCTTTAACTGCATCTACTTCAATTGCTATTATTTTTTCTGTTGTTTATGGCCTTTTGAGCATTTTCATATTTAAAAGTTTTAACTGGGCCATTTTTGTTATTACTAATGTCGTTTTATTTGCTACATCTTACATAATATACAGGCTTATACTGGATCAATTCATATATGAAAAGATCAAGCTTATTTATAAAACTATTTATGAACTAAAATCTCCAAAGGGCTCACAAAAGGCAAAAATCTTTAAATCCAAAGATATAATCAAAGAAACAAACCAGGAAGTATTACAATGGGCACAAGATAAAAAGGAAGAAATAGAAGCTTTAAAAAAATTAGAGGCCTACAGGCGGGATTTTCTTGGCAATGTTTCACATGAGCTAAAAACACCAATTTTCAATATACAGGGTTATACAATGACACTGCTTGAAGGTGGAATCGACGACCCTGCGATAAACAGAAAATACCTTCAGAGAACAGAAAAAAGCATTGACCGTATGATTTCTATGATTGAAGATCTGGAAATAATTTCAAGGTTGGAAGCAGGTGAATTGAAAATGAACTTTAAAAATTTTGACCTTGTAGAATTAACCAAAGAGGTGATAGAGTTCATGGAGATAAAAGCTCAGAATAAAAATATTAAAATATTTTTCGCAAAAGATTATGAGAAACCCATAAATGTATATGCTGACCGCCAGCGTATGCAACACGTTCTGGCTAACCTCATAAGCAATTCTATCAAGTATAATGAAGATGGAGGAACGTGCAAAATAAGTTTCTTTGATATGGATGAAAACATATTAACAGAAATTACAGATGATGGCAAAGGCATTCCTCGCAAGGAGTTACCAAGGGTTTTTGAGCGCTTTTACAGGGGAGATAAAAGCAGGACAAGGCAGGGAACAGAAGGCTCAGGCCTGGGCCTTGCAATAGTCAAACATGTTATCGAAGCTCATAATCAAACCATAAATGTAAGAAGCACAGAAGGTGTCGGGACTACATTTGCTTTCACACTAAAAAAAGCATAAGCTCCTTAAAACAGTCCCGAACAATAGGCAATTATCAAATATATTACCATCAGCCCAACATCAGCAATTGTCCTGCTTGTTCTGCGACATCAAATCATTGTGAATATATAGTTTTGGGGTCAGCAATTATATCTTATTCATCCATTAGTTTTGTTGCTTTTTTTAAAGCTGTCGCGAAATTTAAAAAACCGGGTTTTAATCTTTTTAAACCATTTATCAATAAATTTATCATTGACATCTTTCTTGTTATAATTTTGATCACCTATTAACAAAGCAATGGGTTTAAGTTTATCATACTCTTCACAAACCACTTTCAACATGGCTGCGAATGGCAAAAATATAATCATACCTGCTATACCCCAAACAGAGGCACCGATTATGATACTTAAAATTGAGGTTAAGGCATTAATTTTTAAATTTCCTCCCACAATTTTTGGAGTAAGAAAATTACTTTCAATAACCTGAACAAGCCAGAAGAAAAGAGCTATAATTATTGGCATCCAAATAGAATCATAAGACATAAAAGCATATAATACAGGAATGGCAGCTCCCAAAAAGGTTCCGGCATAAGGAATAATGGCTAAGATCGCGGCCAAAAATCCAAAAAAGAAAGGATTATCAAGACCAATAATTAAAAGTCCGAGACTGTTCACAACTCCCAGTATAAGAACAACTACCGTCATTCCAAAGAGATATCGCTGACCTACCTTCTGAACAGTTTTAAACATCTTGAAGGCTCTTTTTCTTTGCTCCTCGGGATAAAAACGAACCAAAGCCCTGACCAGTCCTTTTCTGTATATTAGTATCAGGAAGGTATAAATAAATGAAGTTAACACACCGAAAATGACACTGGCTGTGCTACTGAATGTTTGGCTTAACAATGTCCCGGCAGACTCATTTAACCAGTTTTTAATCTTGTCTAATAACTCTCCTTTTTCCAGTTGTGGTAAAAACCCAATGTTTTTGTTGATATAAAATGTGGCATCTGCAAAAACACTGAGAATTTTTTCTTTAAAATCAGTTAAATTCTCTGAAAGAAGGATGATCTGATTTGAGAATAGAAAAATCGCCCCTCCAATTATCAGTATTAACCCTAAAATGGATAATAAAGCCGACACTATTTCATTCGTACCCCAGGATTCAAATTTTCTGGCTACAGGAAATAATATAAACGCTATTAAAAAGGCAAATGCGATAGGAATAAGGATTGCTTTAGCCAAAATTAAAATAGCAAATAAGCCAACAATTGAGACTATGACATAAAAAACTTTTTTTAAGGACAGATGCATATTAAATGAGGTTTAAAAATAATTTATAAAATGACTGAAGTTAAACCAACACTCCGGCTTCTTTTTACCTGCAAAAGCCTGCTCTTTGAAAGAAATCAACAAAACCCTATTTTGCAATTTAGATCGGTAAATTATCATACAAAGATAGCAAACATACAAACTAATAGTATTATATAAATTTTGTTACATGTTTGTATATTTACAATCATCCATTAAAGAAAAAACAAATACGCCCAATAATGTAATGGTGTTCTGTATTATGGAGCTAAAAACAAATTAAAAAGCTTGCTGTTAAAAATAAACCGAATTAAGATAGAGTGTTCGAAATATGTGAATAATGCAAATTTTACTATTATTTTAGTAACACTTCCCGGAGTTAATGAGCTTAATTTTGAAGTTCTAAATTATTTTTTATGTAATAATTAAAAAACAGCATTATGAAAATAGCAGGAATTGTATTATTGATTTTAGGAATTGTCGGTACTTTAGTTTTTGGAATACAGGCTATTCAGGAAACAGAAACCTTTAATTTTTTAGGGCTTGATATAGGTGTATCGGGAGCTAATTGGACTCCGGTAATAATAAGTGCAGTAATTTTGGTGGTTGGCATTATCCTAATGGCCTTAAGCAAAAGGACTCTCGCCAAATAAATCTAAATTGGGCTTAGAATTACAAATTGAAATACTTGGTGTTATTAAGGATTAATCGCCTGAATTCCCAGGAATAGATTATGTCCTCCTGTAGATAACGCAGTAAAAGTACAGAAACCTTCTACTTATTTTATAACCTCCTGCCTTCAAGAGGGTTAATTAACCATTGTAATTTCCGAGGCCCATTCTTTTTGCAGTCAATTCTCAAATATAAAAAATTAATAAACATTATATGAGAATATAAAAACAGCAAAAAAAAATATATCTTTGAAGATAAATATTAAACATTTATAAAATTGGCTAAAGGTAAAAAATTTGGAGCTTTTGGAGGGGTATTTACTCCATCTATCTTATCTATACTGGGTGTTATAATGTATTTGCGTTTGCCCTGGATAGTAGGTCATGCCGGCTTATTGTCAGCAATAGGTATTATATTAGTTGCCCACATAATATCAATAACTACAGGCTTAAGCATTGCTTCTATTGCTACCGATAAGAAAGTTGGAACCGGTGGCAGTTATTATATTATCTCCAGGAGTCTGGGATTACCTATTGGCGGTACTTTGGGGCTTGCATTATTTGTCGGGCTTTCTTTTAGCGTTAGTCTATACATAATTGGTTTTTCGGAAACTATCATTAATTATTTTGGACTAGACCCAAGCATCAACAATATTAGATTAGTTGGTTCAATATCCTTATTGTTTATTCTTATTGTATCTTATATATCAACATCACTGGCTATTAAAACCCAGTACCTTATAATGACAATAATTGGATTGTCATTATTATCAGTTTTTTTGGGCAAACACAGCCTTGGTCCGGCAGAAGTACAAAACACAGTAACAGAGACCTTGCCATGGATAGCTCTTTTTGCAATATTTTTCCCTGCTGTTACGGGCTTCCAGGCAGGTGTATCAATGTCAGGTGATTTAAAAGACCCCAGAAAAAATATACCTCTGGGAACTATAGCTGCAATAATAGTTGGCCTAATCGTCTATACAGGATTGAGTGTTTTCTTATATAATACTGTGGACAGAAGCCTCTTAGCAGAAAACCCGAACATACTGTTTGAAATATCCTGGATTCCGCAACTTGTTGTTGCCGGCATACTGGGCGCAACTTTATCATCAGCACTGGGAAGTATTTTAGGAGCCCCGAGGATATTACAAGCTATTTCTTCAGATAAAATTACACCTTCAATTTTTGCAAAAGGTTTTGGTGCTTCAAATGAACCAAGAAATGCATTGATTTTTACTTTTGTAATAGCACTCTCAGGAATATTAATAGGAGAATTAAATGCTATAGCCAGAATTGTTACTATATTTTTCATTATTATTTATGGGTTTATAAACATAACCTATACTGCTGAAAACTGGGCCAGTAGTGATTTCAGACCAAGCTTCAAAATTCATCCCATAATTAGTATCATAGGTGCGCTTGCTTGCATTATTGTAATGATACAGCTTGATTTGCTAGCTATGATAGGAGCTACATTGATTTTAAGCAGTATTTTTCTTTATCTCAAAAAGAGAGAGCTGGTATTACAAACAGGTGATACATGGAGTGGTATTTGGACATCTTTGGTTAAAACAGGCTTAAGAAAGCTGATGTTTAGCAAAAAAAGAGCACAAAGCTGGCGCCCTAACATTATTCTCTTTAGTGGTGGCACTGATGCAAGGCCGCATCTTATAGAATTCGGCAAAGCCCTGGTTGGAAAACTTGGCATCTTTACCAGCTTTCAGCTAATTGAAGATCCCAGCAATAGCATTGTTCTTAGCAGAGAAGAAAGTGTTGTAACAGGAGAAAATGAAAAGCATAAAGACATTATTACCCGCAAGCATGTTTGCAAAAACATTTATGAAGGCGTTGAAACCATTAGTAAGATCTATGGTTTTTCCGGCTTCGAGCCAAACACAACGCTTATGGGATGGGCAAAAACAACAAAAAATCCCGAAAAATTTGCCTCATTGCTCGCACATCTTACAAAAACAGACTTTAATCAGGTTTATTTAAAATATGATAAAGAAACCGGTTTTGGAAATTATAAAAAAATTGATTTCTGGTGGAATGGCAAAGGAAGAAATCTGGCTTTTGCACTCTCATTACTAAAATACATCACTGCATCTCCTTTCTGGAGACAAGCAAAAATAAGAGTATTAATAATTAACAATGAAACTGAGCTAACCGAATCATATTACACTCTATTAGAACAAATAAAGGATGATCAGAGGTTAGATATAGAAACAAAAGTTATAAATAATAATATTGAAAAACTTTCTGAAGCTCAAATCATTAAATCAGAGTCCTTTTATACTGACCTGACAATACTTGAAATACCTGATATTACAAATAAAGATGCAGAAGCTGCTTATGTTAGGATTAACAAACTTTGCGACCCTCTTAAAACCTGCATGATTATCAAGGCTTCAAAATATTTTGAAAATATTTCTTTATCACAAGGCCAGGAAATTCAGAAAAAAGAGAAAGCCGATGACGCTATCCTGGAAAAAGAGCCTGAAAGTATTGTTGCAAGAATCAAACCTGTATCAAAGGAAATTGTTGCAAACCACTTATTCAACCTGGGAGGCAATCTTGAAAAAATATCTGAAAGTTTTCTTAAAAATTATTTATATGCAGCAAAATACAATAATTTAAAATATTCCGAAGTACTAAGCAGCTTTATTCAAAAAACACTCCAGTCACTGGAAAAGGCAATTTTAACAGAATCTGAAGATGAAAGAAACAAGGCTTTGCTTAACATCCTTAATGATTTTGCATTCCACGCAAAAAAACAAATAAATGATTTTAGCAATAATGTTATAGACAGAGAAAAAGAACTTATTGAGAAATTTACTTTGCCATTTGTAGACGAAACCAGGAAAATAGTAAATTCTTTACCACAAAACCTGACAATAAAAACAGGCAAACGCTCAAAACGAAAGATCAGGTTTTTAAATACAGCAAAATACCTTATTTACTATAACCGATTATTGCAAGTCAGTAAAATGCAAGAATCATTTAGCCGTCATTCGTTTTCAGTTGTTTCCGATTTAAGGAAATTGCTAAATAATGTTCATGAGCTGATTGAAAAGGCCAAAAATGAATCAGCAGCTAATGCTTCAACTGTTTTGCAAATGGAGAAACCAAAAATAACAGTTAATGTTTCGGGCTTTGAGGCAAGCCTCGCTGAATTTTACAATTTATCAGCACATGAGCTTTATGATGGCATCTCAAATGACTTAAACTCCCTTGGCCATATTCTGGAAGGACACAGATCTTCTTCCTTAGACAAAAGATATAAGAAGGAACTAAAAAAAGAACACTATTTAAAAGATAAAATTGATGCTTTCCCTGATATTTGGGAAAAAGGGATTAAGACTTATACGAATAAAGCTTATCTCGACTTTTTATTTTTATCACTTAATGCAAGAATTCGAGCAAAAATATTAAAACACAACAGTGAATTAAACTACACGGTGCAGCAAAACACCTTGAAAAGTATTGAAGAACTTAAAGAAGTCACGACCAAAAGTTTAAAAACCTTAAAAAACGAAACAGATGTTCCCGTCTTTGATTACAAAGCAATAAATCATATAGCAGTAGAAGATTCTTACAATACTTTATTTGAAGAAATCTTTGAAATATTGCAAGGCCTGCCGGAATCTTTAGAAATAAATTCTTTAAAAATTACCGGGGACAGTGACTCTGAAACACTCAAAGAAACAGAATCATATGTCTTGGGAATAAGAAAAACAGCAGAGTTCTACATTAGTAATGAGCTGATAGACTTTGCAAAAAAGGAAAGCAGGAATAAATCCAACGCATTAAATGAAATAATTAATAATGTAAAAGATAGTGTACGCCTTGCAAATTTCAATCTTCAAGCTAATAAGGACAAGGCTGCCAATGATGAGCCCATTAACAAAGAAGACCAGGAAATTATACTTAAAGAGCTGATAAACAAATTAAAAGTATCAGAAAAACAAATAAATGAAACAATAAGTGGGCTTGAAGAACAACTGAATGAAGGACTTAAAAAAGCATTTGAGCCTTTATCTTCATCAGTTATTATTAAAACTTCACGTTCATTAAAGAAAAAGATTGTTAATGGTGAAGGAAAAGATTTTTTCAAAGGTTTAAAAAAAGTTTTTAAACAAATAAACTCTTCCATACAAAAGCAATTCGTAAAAATACTATATACAAGAAGCGAAGGAATTTTATGGACAGAGAAACTTGAGGACTCTTCTTCATTTTATAATACTTATGAGAAGGCACAAACTCTAACAGATAACATCTCGCCAAAAAAAGAAGTTGTCAAATCATTGCCGTTTTATTATACTAATTTGTTCTCGGGATTTTCCGGCATCGGAGATGACTTTTGGGTAGGAATGAAGTCTGAGTTAAAAAAAGGAGAAGAAGGAGTACAAAAATTCTTAAACGGAAATGCCGGGATGATTCTTATTAGCGGGAAACGATCTTCCGGAAAATCAAGCCTGGCTAAGCTTCTTTCAAGGAAGTTTTTTGATGATGAAAACACTTTATTCATCAGGGCACCAAAACAAGCAACCTCAGACAAAGATTTGTTTATTTCTGAATTGTCAAAAAGCTTGAATACAGAGCCCGACAAACTAGAAGAAACCTTAACTAGCCATTCGGCAAAAAAGAAAGTAATAGTTATAAACGACCTGGGTCTCTGGTGGGAAAGAAAACAAAACGGAAATACAGTTGTTAAGTACATTTTGTCTTTAATTGACAATGTTGGTAACAATGTACTTTTCATTATTAATGTAAATTCTTCCGTTTATAAAATAATAGAACATCAAAACAATTTATCGTCTTATACAATTTGCAATATAAATGCCAGGCCTTTTGATTCAAGGGAGTTGAAAGAGCTAATAATGCTCAGGCATAAATCAAGTGGATTAAAATTCAAATTTAACAAGCTGGATGAAGATGAGTTTTCTGAATGGGACTATGCAAATTTATTCAATAAGTTTTTCAACGTAACTTATGGTAATCCGGGAGCGGCAATACAAACATGGCTTAGCTGCATAAATAAAGTTTCAGGAAAAACTCTTTATATGCGCTATCCAAAAAAACCTGACCTGGAGATTATTGACAGCTTGTCACATGAACAGAAGTTTATCATTTTGCAACTATTATTGCAACGCAGGTTTTCTTTAGAGAAAATAGCGGAATTAATGCATGTTGAAGAAGCCAACCTTTTCGACAGCTGGAATAGTTTGATAAGATGGGGTATTATATATGAAAAATTTAATGGGATTTATTCTATAAACCCTTCATTAGAGCATCATTTAATAGAGAAGTTTCAAAACATGAAATTATTATGAACCTGTTAACTGTATTTTTACTGGGTTTTGCGCTGTTTGTAGCGCTGAGGGTTTTTATATACTTCTTACGAATAGTAAGTAAAGGATCTTTTGCATATAAAGCAATCATAAAGATTATTCCGCCATTTGAGTTTATCTTATGGGCAGCTTATGTTTTTTGGGCTATTTATACAATATTTTCTGAGTATTCATTCATGCCTGCACTATTATCAGCAATGGGAGTAGTGCTCAGTGTAATTATAGGCTGGTATATTATCAGGGACATTGTTTCCGGTGTGGTTATTAAATCTGAGAATGCATTTGAAACAGGCCAATACATAAAAACAGAACTTTCAGAAGGAAGAATTAAAAAACTGGGATACTTAACTTTAGAACTAGAAACAACTAATGGTGAAATAATTAAAATTCCATATTCAAAACTTGCAAACCAAATATTGATTAAGCCTGACACTGAAACCGACAACAAATACGCTTTAATTACACTTGAAATACCAAAATTACATAATCATTCAGTAATTAAAGAAAAGCTTATAGATGCTATGAATTCTACACCATGGGTCATTTATAACCAAGCACCTAACATCCAGGTAAAATCAGGTAAAGACAATAATTTAATAGCTGAAATTCGGTTTATTTC
The DNA here is from genome assembly GCA_046484145.1 of Bacteroidales bacterium. Taxonomy (GTDB): domain Bacteria; phylum Bacteroidota; class Bacteroidia; order Bacteroidales; family UBA7960; genus PWND01. The sequence goes on along the minus strand of JAWOBS010000195.1, from coordinate 5,850 downwards.
TTTTTCTGATGAGCAAACGGCTTATTTAAAAAGCTTCCTGGAGGAATACATTGAAAAGCAGCTTGCTGAGTAAAATATAAAAATGAATACTTTTGTCTTAGAAAAATATTTGCATTTATTCTTAATTACTTAATTGTTCTTAACTATCGATATCATGCAAAAAGAATTAAAAAATATGATTATTGTTGGTGGTTCTCACCGTCAATGTGGCAAAACAGAAACTGCATCCCATATTATAAAAAAGCTTTCAACAAAAAATGAAGTAAGTTGTTTAAAAATAAGCTGCCATGACATTAATGAATCAAGAGATACAAAGGCAGATTTTATGATTGATGATTACTGGCTTGTTAAAGAAGAACCCTCTGAAGGCACCAAAAGTACGGACAAAATGTACGCAGCAGGTGCAAAGGCCGTTTACAGGTTAATTGTAACACCGGAAAACATTAGTGAGGGCTTTGATGTTTTTCTTGAAACTATTGATCCTGGTAGTATAGTTGTATGTGAAAGCAATTCATTAAGGGAGCATATAAAGCCGGCATTGTTTGTATTTATAGAACTTAAAAGCAATGAAAGAGAAAAGAACTCCTCAGCTAAAGTTAAAAAATATGCTGATATAATTATTAAAAATGATGAAGGCTCGTTTAGCCCCGGCCCGGAAAAAATAAAAATACCAAATTTGAAGCAGTGATAATGATTCCCTGAACTATAATTAATCGCATTGTTTTTACAGAACAAAAACAAATTCTAAACAACCAAATATTTTATGATTTATATAAACAGAATATTATTTAGCCTTCTTATAAGCTTGATTTTCTTTTCCTGCTCAACTGATCAACAGGAAGAAAAAAAACTTAAGGGCCCTAAAAATATTATCATTTTAATTGCAGATGGTATGGGATACAATCATGCCCTTGCAACCAATTATTATACAACAGGAGAAGCAGGATCACAGGTATATGAGCAAGACGACTGGTTTCATTATGGTATGGCTACATATAATTCAATAGTTTCAATGGAAAACAATGATACTGTTTATACAAGTGGTTATAGCCCGGAATCAGCCTGGTCTAATGAAGATTATCTGAAAAATGATTTCACAGACAGTGCTGCAAGTGCTACAGCTATTTCAACCGGAAAGAAATCATATACTAAATCAATTGGGATGAGCGTAAGCGGTGATACACTGCGGCACATCAGCCGGCTTGCAAAAGAGCTTGGAAAAAGTGTTGGAGTTGTAACAAGTGTTCCTCTTAGCCATGCCACACCGGCAGGATTTCTGACACATAACAGCAGCAGAGACAATTATGAAGAAATTGCTCAAAGTATGCTTTTCAACAGTGTTGCGGATGTCATTATGGGTACAGGAAATCCCAATTTCGACGACAATGGCAATACCTCTGAAAAAGATTACAAATATGTTGGTGGGAAAGAGGTCTGGCAACAATTAAATCAGGATAACAATAAAATAGAGTTTAACATAAATGATAGTTTAGTAATTGTTAATGACGTAAACGGAGATGGCAATCCTGATGCCTGGAAACTAATACAGGCACGCAGTGATTTTATAAACTTGATTGATAATCCTGAAAACAGAAGAATATTAGGTGTTCCACAAGTATATAGCACTCTTAGGTCCGAAAGAGAAGCATTAAATAACGAAGAACTTCCTTTTTCAACTCCAATAAATGAGAATATTCCTGCACTGGAAGAAATGACAAGAGCAGCTATTGGAGTATTATCAAAAAATCCTGAAGGTTTTTTCATTATGATTGAAGGAGGCGCTATTGATTGGGCTGCGCATGACAACAGATCCGCAAGAATGATAGAAGAGCATATTGATTTTAATAATTCTGTAAATGCTGCTGTTAAATGGGTTGAGCAAAACAGCAACTGGGAAGAAACATTGATTATTGTTACCTCTGATCATGAATGCGGTTATCTTACAGGCCCTTCACACCCTGAAGATTTCAATTCTCCGGTAAAGAATATGGGCAAAGGAAACATGCCTGAAATGAAATGGAATTTTGACCATCATACTAATCAGCTTGTGCCTTTTTATGCTAAGGGTAAAGGCGCTGAACTATTTGAAGTTTTTGCTGATGAACATGATCCAGTTCGCGGATATTATATTCAAAATTCGGAAATTGCACAGCTGATATTCTTATTATGGAGTAAAAAGAATTAGTTTATTAATTCTGCTCCATCAAAAATTTTATCTCATACTTATTATATCCTGCAAAAATGCCAAGTCCGCCATTTATATTGGAATAAATATGAGTTGATTCCGAAAACATATCATCCGGGTAGTAATATTCTAGATCTTTATGATATTGATAATAATGTTCATCTGTAGTTAAAAGCATTATTGTGATGAATTCTTCATCCTCGGGCATATCATCCGGCGGATTTTCGGGATATTCATCTTCATACAGATATGTTTCCGCTTTAATTAAGTATTCTTTTTCTTCTTCACCATCAGCATAAATATAACTTTCTCCATATATTATCCAAAACTTCTCAACAGTTGACCTCCATTCATAATTCTCATAGTCAAAATATTTAGTATCTTTATAAACTCCTGAGTAATAATAGTTCCGGTTTATACCGGGATCAACAAATGTATATTCTACTCTAAAATTTGTTTCCCATTCATTTAAGTAAACGGTATTAGTATCTATCAACTCGAGACTTTCATTTTTATAAGGCACAAAGCACTCTGCATCAACAGACCGGCCATCTGGTAATTTAACTGACAGCGCATATTTTTCTCCGGCTCTTATCGGGAATTCTTCAGTTGAAACAGAATAGAAGCTTCTATCTGCAATATAATCTAGAGAGGCTGTAGCTCCGCCTGTTTCTGTAATTTGAACTTCTGCATCTTCAATAATTTCGGGCATCCAATATGATTCATTACTGCTTATTGGATTTGACCACGTCAGCAAAACCATTACTGCTGTATCTGCCGGGCTAATAAAAGAATGAACAACAATTTTTGGCTCTGAGTCCGGAAAATCAATATTAGTAACGAGATCTTCGCAAGACACAATAAGAAACAAAGCAGTTAAAAAGATAACAGAAAGAAATTTTAAAGAAATACTATGTAATTGTTTTTCTTTCATAATAATTAGAATTTATAATTAACAGAGATTGACGGTAAAATTGGGAAAACCGAAACCTGTTTCAACACTCTTTGATTATCATAATCAGTATCCATATAATAGAAATAGGGGTTTTTCCTGTTATAAACATTATACACTCCTGCTTCAATGGTTCTTTTTATAAGATGTTTTTTGATATATCTGTTTTTAACAAACTGAATTCCAATATCAAGTCTATGATACGGGGCAGCCCTGAAACTGTTTTTCTCACCATAATCATTAATCCAATTATAAGGAGAGAAATAAAATGGTGTATCTTCCTGGTTAAAAAAAGATTCTTCATAAAAATAAGAAGAGGTGCCCAATGGATTATGTGTTACTTGTGCATACTCCCCGCTTGGCAATGTAAGAGCATTCCCTGTAGAATAAACCCATGTACCTGACAATTGAACTCCATCCATTATTTCATATATAGCAACGATAGAAAAATCATGTCTGCTGTCATACCTGGCCCAAAACTTATTCCCATTATTAACATCATCAAACTGCAACTGTGTCCATGACAAAGTATATCCTATCCAACCTGATAATTTACCGGCTTTTTTCTGAGCAAAAAGTTCTACACCATATGACCATGCCTGTCCTGAAGTTATATTATCTTCCCAACTAAATTCCTGTCCTTCTGAGGGGTCATCAATCATAAGAAATGAGGCACCTTCTTTATAACCTATGGTGTTATTTGATTTTTTGTAATAAGCCTCGATGCTCAATTCAATTTTCTGAGAGAGAAAATCCTTAGCAAATCCGGAGGCCACTTGCCAGGTTTGCTGTGGTGCAATATTTTTAGTTGTAGGAACCCATAAGTCAGTCGGGAGGCCTATTCCTGTGGTGCTCAACAAATGTACATACTGGTTCATTAATGCATACGAGCTTTTCCAGGATAAGTCATCAAGTATTTTCAAAACAGAAGAAAATCTAGGCTCCGGGCCATAATAATGTTTATCCTCATGCAAAAAATGGCTCAATCTGAATCCCGGATTTAAAATCAGCCTGTCTCCTATTCTGATTTCATCCTCAACATAAACTCCTGATTCTATAACATCTATATTTTTTACAACATTTTGGAACTCATTAAAATAATCATCTTTCAGCACAAATGCACTAGGCGTAAATCGGTGATAAGTTGATTGTATCCCTCCTCTTACCAAATGATTTGGATTTGGATGCCAGCTCAAATCAGTTTTGGCCCCAAAATCACGAATTCCTGAAGAATATGATAAATAAAACGTATTATTATCAAACTCCTGGTCTAAATATATTCTCAAAGTATAATCGCTAAAAATAAAGGAGTGATTTGCAAACATTTGGTCATTTATCAATCTATTCCAACGCAAAGTCGTTGTAGCATTTTGCCAATAAAGTCCGGCAGAATAATCATCAGGGCCCTGACTTATTTTTGAATAAAACTTATCTCTGCCAAAATAGCCACTTAAATATATCTTATTCTTTCTATTAATATCATAATTAAGCTTAGCATTCAAATCATAAAAGAAATATCCTATTTTAACATCAGAATTCATAAAAGGCTGAAAAAGAAGATCAATATATGTTCTTCTTCCCGATATCAAAAAGGAAGCTTTATCTTTTACAACAGGTCCTTCGAGCAAAAGCCTGCTTGATATGAGGCCAATCCCGGCTTCTCCGCCGTATGTTTGCTTACTGCCGTCTTTCATACTTATATCCAACACTGATGATAGTCGGCCACCAAATCTTGCCGGGAATCCACCTTTATATAATTGAACATTTTTAATTGCATCACCATTAAAAACCGAGAAGAAACCAAACAGGTGACTGGCATTATATACAATTGCATCATCCAAAATAATAAGATTTTGATCAGGCCCTCCTCCCCTGACATAAAAGCCACTGCCACCTTCCCTGCCTTGTTTAACACCGGGAAGCAACTGTAAAATTTTAAAAACATCCTTTTCTCCCAGTAGCGATGGGATAGCCTGTATATTCTGGATCGGGACATCAATTCTTGACATTTGGGGTGAGCTGCTGATTCGGTCAAGCATGTCACTTTCTATTACAACCTCATCCAGGGAAATAACCGGCTCAAGCTCTACATCTATGTTTATGTTTTCGTTTAGAAACAAAACCTTAGTAACATCCTGGTAGCCAATGTATGAAAAAGTAATTTCTATGGTATCTGATGGAAGAGTTATAGAATAAAAACCATAATTGTTTGTTGTTGTGCCGGTTTTATGAGAAGTGACATAAATGTTTGCCCCAATTAAACTTTCCTTGCTACCCTTTTCATATACATATCCACTTATTGTATACTTTTCTGATTGTTCACAAAAAGCATCAGAAGAAAAGATATTAACAGTTAAAAAAACTTGTACAAGTATTGTTTTCCAAAAAAACTGTTTAAACATATTTTTTTCGGCAAATATCCACAAAAAATCTTATATAAGCCACAATATTTTTCTAAAAAACTTAAAATAAAAAGAGGTTCTTAAAACTGCATTACCGGTAATAAGAACCTCTTTAATAAATTACAGGCATAAGCTGCAAAAACAGAAAATTAAACTATTTAATTATAGTCATTTCATCTATCAGGTTTGTAGCACCTGCAAATTTCTCTATTACAAAAAGAATATATCTTATATCAGCATTTATGGTTCTTTGCACAGAGGGTTCAAAAAGTATATCGCCGCTCATTGCCTCCCAGTTACCATCAAAAGCC
>JAWOBS010000098.1:0-3651 GCA_046484145.1 Bacteroidales bacterium | reverse complement strand
GGATTCCATGATGAAGCAATTAAGGATTTATATAAAGCCATTGAGTACACCAAAAATGACAGCATCAAATCATTTCTGTATACCAATCTGGGATCGTATCATTTCGCTATTCGTCAGTTTAAAGAAACATATGAGCTTTCACAAAAAGCCTTAAGGCTCGATTCCACTAATATTGGAGCACTGAATAATCTGGCTATCTCAGCAATGAATCTAACGTGAGTTTACTATAAACTCCACAAAATTAAAAAAATTTGAACTGAAAAGTGCTTACTAATAAGACTTTTCAGTTTTTTTATTGCCATTTTTTTATGTATACACTAACTAAAATATTTTTAAAGATTGCTTAAATGTCTATAATAAATACTATATTTGTATCGTTAAAATTATGTATACACCAATATTAAACCATTATGGCGACCATACAAGCAAAAAAATCAAAAGGTTACAAGTACTGGTATATCGTTGAATCAAGACGAGTTAATGGAAAACCAAGACCTGTTGTCCTGGCCTATTTAGGTAAAGCGGAAGATTTGTTAAACAGGCTTAATCAATCTACCGAAGCTCTTACGTTAAAATCATACGCTCATGGAGCTATGGCCGCTTTATTAAAAAAGACCATTGACCTTGACATGGTGAAAACCATTAACAAATACATTCAATCCCGCAAACCCTACAGGTCAGAAAAGCCGGTTCGTCATAATTTAACGGCCGGAATCACATTCCTGTTGGGTGCCATTGGACGTATATGTATGCCCACCAGCAAGCAAGGTTGGTGGAACTGGGCAAAAGGCACATCTGCTGAATATTTACTCAGATGCAGTTTATGCAAAATGGATAGCCGGCATTTTTGGGACTTAATGGACGCTTTGCCTGAGGAAAACATTGCTTCTTTAGAAGAAGAGTTGATCAAGAAAGTACTTCAACAATATGACATTTCTTCACAAACGCTTTTGTATGATACCACCAACTTTTTTACGTATATCCATACGACTAACACAAAAAACACCATTGCGCAAAGAGGAAAAAACAAACAAAAACGTGGTGACCTGCGGCAAGTCGGTATGGCATTAGTGGTTACGCAAAAAGACTCTATCCCCTTATTTCATTATACCTACCAAGGGAACCGCCATGATTCTGTAGTGTTTAAAAACCTGATAAAACAGCTTCATCAGCGCTTGAATAATTTGGAGCTTTCCCCGGATCGCCACACCATTGTTTTCGACCGGGGAAATAATTCAAAAACGAATCTTCAGCAATTAAGAGAAGCCGGGATGTATTACATAGGTGCGTTAAACCCATCCGATTTCAAACAATTGATCTACGATACGGAAGACAAGTACCAGGCGGTTAATGTTAAAGGGGGTACGCTTCAGGTGGCCCGGCAACAGGCTTTTGTATGGGGTAAAATGGAAACCGTTTTGATTTTTGTTTCCGATCGACTTAAGGCCGGGCAAATCAGAGGGATATACCAAGCCCTTGAGAAAAAGGAAAAGCAATTACAGCAATTACAGGAAAAACTTGCCGGTAGTAATGCCAGAAGGCGAAACAGAGCAAATCTGGAAGAGCAAATTGCCCGAATTTGTAAAGGGCAGTTTATCAATGGCATCATCAACTGCTCATTGAAAGTAAGAAAGGGGTCAGATCAAAGTGAAGGGCAAAATAATGGTGATGATCTGCCGGATAAAGGACATTTTCTTTTGCAGTATACTATACAACATGAGCGATTAAAAGAAATAGAAGAGCAGCTTGGCTTTCGGGTGCTTATGACTAACCGGGATGAATGGAGTACGGCCACAATAATTCAATCTTTTTATGATCAGTCAGTGGTAGAAGGGGCTTTTAAAGAAATGAAAAACCCCCACCATCTGGCTGTACGACCTCAATACCACTGGACAGACCAAAAAATAAGGGTTCACTTTTTTATATGTGTTTTGGGGTACCTACTGGCTTCACTGGTAAAGAAAGAATTAAAAGAAAAAACAGGATACTCCGGGAGTATGGACACCCTGATCAATTCATTGAACAATATCCGCCTGGCAACGATCCTTGAAAACAGTAATAAGCCTGGAAAACCAAAAGCCCGCTACAAACTGGAAGAAATGAATGACCATGAAAAACAAATAATGGAAGCATTGGAAATAAGTGAGTTCCATCTAAAAAAACAAAAAATTAATGGCGTTGGTGTATACAATTAACAAATATTGCTATCCCTTTCCAGCAAAGGATCCCGGACACTGTGCAACTTGGTTCGTAATAAACTCACGCTAGGTTCTCGATCGGATACTTTTGTACCTTTTGACGATTGATGGAAAAACGTATCATCGCTCTCGGTTATCCCTTTAAATCCACCATTATCTGAGTTCTCAAATCCTGATAGAATCTTGTGGCGCCAATCGAAGGCAGTTTTTTTATTTATATTAAGCTTTTCCTTTATCTTATCAAGGCTAAGCTCTTGTTCCATCAGCTCTAAGTAATCTGAAACCAGTTTCTTTTTATGAATACCTGCAAGCCAAGTGCCTGTGTACTCAGTAAATGTACGCTTGCAAGCATTACAATAGTATCGTTGGCTTCCTCTATCAATGCCGTGTTTTCGATACTTTTTACTTGAACAATGCGGACAACAACCAATTTTATTGTTGAGTTTCTCTCGCCGGTTTCCTGACAAAGGAGAACTGTTATCAGTCTCGTTTTCAATTTCGGACAATAAGATGCTTCTGTCCTCTTGGCTTAGAGATAGAATAGCTGTTTTTAATTCTGCTATATCCATGGCTTTCTTTTTTACAAAGATACTAAATTATACAACGCTAATATAAACTAAAGCCATTCTTTATTAAGGCAGGTCTGTCAAATTTTTGAAAATTATCTGTTTCCGGATATTCAAGTTTGTACTTGTGATGAATATTTTTTTGAAGATAATTTTGATTGATTACCTTATAATCAATTAAATTAACTCTTGACCAACAAAAAGCAACAATGGAAAGAATTATAACTGTAGATAACATCCATTTTAAGCTTTTTCGTTTAAATGTTAATCTTATTGTAGTCCAGGTTTGTAAAAAAAGAACGACAATTATAAGAATGAAAATATATTTGTAATCCGGATAAAAGCTAAAAACAGAAAAACCATTACGAAACACAAGCCCGAAAAATAATCCAAAAAGAATAGCTAATTTTGAAAACCAACTTAGAAAGTAGCAATTTAAAACTCTTTGGTCATTTATTATTGCTGTCTTTCTATGGTTTGGTCTGTTAAATATCGATCTTGGACGGTCAAACCAGAATGTAAAAGTAACGGATTGAGCAATAATAACAGCTATAAAAGCAAAAAACAAGTTATAAAAATTTACTTCCTTGTCGGTTAAAATCAATAAATCCTGTGAACCGATAGCGGACATAATTCGAAAAGTTTCTCTAATCAGGTACAGAAAAGAATAAAATACAAAAGAGAAAAATAATCCAATTAATATGCCCACCACCACTTTAACATAGGGCCTAAGTATTGAAGCGTTGTTGTAAGGCCAACATCTTCTACAAGTCCAATTAAAGTTTCAAATTGACCGGCCTCTTGAGCTACGTCAACTAAATTTGGCTGATCAAGAGCAATTCGAATAGCACTTGGCAGTAGAACTTCATCAATTCCGTGAATGAAAC
>JAWOBS010000081.1:0-22876 GCA_046484145.1 Bacteroidales bacterium | reverse complement strand
ATAAAAAATCATTATAGCTTAAAAAAATTAAAAGCAATAGGATAATCGTAAAGAACTTTGTAATTTTACGTTTCAAAAATTTAAAATATATTATTAAAACACTGGAATTCAATAATTTATTAATAAAAACAAAATATATAAAATTATGAGCAAAGTATTAAGCGGATTGAAACCACAAGCAGTTTGGGAATTTTTCGAAGAGATTTGCAACATTCCACATCCATCAAAGCATGAAGAAAAGATGATAGAATACACAAAAGATTTTGCTGCAAAGCATGGATTAGAATCTGAAGTGGATGAAACCGGCAATGTTATTATCAGAAAGCCTGCAACTGCCGGCATGGAAGACCGCCAAACAATTGTTTTGCAAGGCCATCTTGATATGGTACCACAAAAAAACAGTGACAAGCAACACGACTTTACAAAAGACCCAATAGAACCGGTAATTGATGGAGATTGGGTTAAAGCTAACGGCACAACACTTGGAGCAGATAATGGCATAGGTGTAGCAGCATCATTAGCGATTTTGCAAGATAAAACGATAGAACACGGTCCTATTGAAGCTCTTTTTACTGTAGACGAAGAAACAGGCATGGGTGGAGCTTTTGGATTAAAAAAAGGCTTTATAAAAGGTGACATTTTATTAAACCTCGACTCTGAAGACGAAGGTGAACTTTATATTGGTTGCGCAGGAGGTGTTGATACAAATATTTCATTTAAATATAGTGAAGAAAACACACCTTCCGGACATATTGCTTACAAAATTGTTGTAAAAGGTTTAAAAGGTGGCCATTCAGGCCTTGATATAAATACCGGCAGAGGCAATGCTAATAAAATTATCAACAGGGTATTATGGCAAGCAAACAGAGAGCTCGGACTACAACTGGCTTCAATTGATGGTGGCAGCCTGAAAAATGCAATACCAAGAGAAGCTGAAGCTGTTGTTACTTTACCTAAAGAAAATGCTCAAAAGCTTGAAGAACTTGTTAGTAAAACAGAAGCAGAAGCGAAAAATGAACTTGGCTCAATAGACCCCGGCCTTTCTCTGAAAGCTGAAAAAATTGATAACCCATCAAAAATTATAGCCCCAAAAGTTGCTAAAAATTTCTTTGATGCAGTTTATGGCTGCCCACATGGCGTTATCCGCATGATAGGCGACATGCCGGAAATTGTTGAAACCAGTACTAACCTGGCAATCCTTAAATCGGAAAATAATAATATAGAAGTTTCAACACTGCAAAGAAGCTCTGTTGACTCTGCAAAAGATGACCTTGCTAATATGATCAGGTCGGTTTTTGAACTTGCCGGTGCTGATGTTGAGCATGAAGGAGCATATCCGGGATGGAAACCTAATGTAAACTCTCCTATTTTAAAAACTATGAAGGAAGTTTATAATAATAAATTCGGCAAAGTTCCTGAACAAAAGGTTATTCACGCAGGACTTGAATGTGGCCTTATAGGAGGCGTACAACCAAACCTTGATATGATTTCTTTTGGGCCTGATATTGAAAATCCACACTCACCTGACGAAAGAGTTAATGTAAAGTCAGTTGAGCTGTTCTGGCAGTTCTTATTAGAAACACTTAAAAATGTTCCAAAAAAATAAATAAAGTTTTATCGAACTTTTGCCTGTTAAAATATTTTTTCTATCTTTGCAGTCCTAAAAAACAGGGTATATAAAAGCTCTTTTGTTTAGAAAAAGAAAGTGGATATTTTACAGACAATAAAAAGATATATTAAAAATGAAAAGGACATTTCAACCCTCAAAAAGGAAAAGAAAAAACAAGCATGGTTTCGCAACAAGAATGGAAACTGCTAATGGAAGAAAAGTTTTAGCTGCAAGAAGAGCAAAAGGCAGAAAAAAACTTACTGTTTCCAGTGAAAAAACACACAAATAATAATATACTTATTCTTTTTCAATACAATCTAAAGCAGAGATCATTAATAATGATTTCTGCTTTATTTATTATTAGCACCTATATGTTTTTAATAACAGAATAAATCCTGATTTTTTTATATTTTTGCTATGCATCTAATAACAGCGTTTATACAAATACCTAATTTAGTAATACTTTAAGATATGCTTAGAATAATAGGAACTTTTATTCTTATATATATTTTCTTCAGAATATTGACAGGAATCATTATACCCTGGATTCTTAGATTATACCTGAAAAAACATCGTGATAAATACTATAAAGCACAAAATAATAACAGAAAAAATACTCGATATAAAAAAGATGACGTGCATATTTCCATGGATGACGCAAACAAATCAAGAGAGTCTGACAATATTGGAGAATATGTTGATTATGAAGATATTCCCGAAGATAATAATGACAAGGATGATAAATAATTTATTAGATTATTAAAACAAAAAAGATGAAGAACTTAATTCCGAAAGACATAAACTGGAAAAAGATTTTCCCATATCCTTTGATAATTGCAATATTTGCGATATTGGCAATTGGTTATGTGACCCCTGTACTGGAGGGGAAAAGAATAATGCAACCTGACATTGTTAAGTTCGAGGGTATGTCAAAAGAAATTAAAGATTTTCGTGAAGATACCGGAGAAGAAGCCTTATGGACAAACTCTATGTTTGGTGGTATGCCGGCCTTTCAGATTTCAGTTTTATACCCGAATAATATTTCCGGCTTTCTACATAAAGTAATGACCTTATGGTTGCCTCGTCCTGCCGATATGATCTTTTTATATTTTGCAGGATTTTTTATTTTCCTTTTGCTGCTAAGAGTAAATCCCTGGGTGGCATTTTTCGGGGCAGTAGCTTTTGCTTTATCATCTTACAACTACATTATTATAGCTGCAGGACATAATTCAAAAGCAGTGGCAATTGCATATATGGCACCGGTGCTAGGTTCTATAATTTATACATTCCGGGGTAAATACCTTATCGGGGGAATTTTGTTCTCTATATTTCTTGCATTGCAGCTATATGCAAACCATTTTCAAATGACATACTACCTGCTTATCATTGTAATATTTTATGGAATATTTGAACTTGTAAAAAAATTCAAGGAACGTGAATTGGATAAATTTTTAAAAGCTTCCGGAGTATTAGTTTTAGCCGCAATATTAGCAGTAGGTGTAAATATAAGCCGCATTTGGACAACTTACGAGTACGCTGAAGCAACAATGAGAGGAGGATCAGAGCTTTCTGAATCTGACAAATCAAAGGGGCTGGATATCAAATATATTACTGACTGGAGCTATGGAATAGGTGAAACATTCTCTTTATTGATACCCAATGTAAAAGGCGGAGCAACAGAAGCTATCGGGAATAATGAGAAAGCAATGCAAAATGTTGATCCGAGATTAAAAAATGATATAGCCGGACAAAATCATTACTGGGGTAATCAGCCATTTACTTCCGGGCCGGTTTATGTTGGAGCTATTGTATTGTTCTTTTTTATATTAGCATTGTTTTACGTAAAAGGGCCCATAAAATACGGGTTTTTAATTGCTTCTATTCTCGCTCTTATGCTGGCCTGGGGTAAAAACTTCATGCCTTTAACAGAGTTTTTTGTTTATTATGTTCCCGGCTATGACAAGTTCAGGGCTGTATCAATGACCCTGGTTATTGCATCAGTATGTATTCCGGCACTTGCAGCATTGGGAATTTCTAAGATTATCGAAAAGCCCGAAATAATAAGCCTGAAAAACAAAAAATTGTATATTGCTTATGGCCTTACTGCCGGATTAGCATTAATTTTCTACCTAATGCCGGGTACATTTTTCTCATTTCTTAGTGATAGTGAAGTTAATGCATTTGCATCACAAAAAGTTCAAAATCCGGACTTCGCAAATCAAATATCATTATTTGTAGATAATCTTGAAAATACAAGAATGTCAATATTTAAGGCTGATGCCTTTAGATCATTTATATTTGTAACGCTGGCTGCAGCATTTCTGTTGATCTTCGCGATGAAGAAATTCCCGACAAAATTATTCTTATTAGGAATCACTGCTCTTGTCATTATTGATATGTGGCCAATAGATCGTCGATACCTTAATGATGATAATTTTGCTTCAAAACGTAAAGTAGAAAGGCCTTTTACGAAAACTGCTGCGGATGATTTCATTTTAAAAGATAATGAAAAGGGCTTTAGAGTATTGGATCTAACCGAAAATACATTCAACAGTTCCCGCGCATCATATTTTCATAATTCAATCGGTGGTTATCATGGAGCCAAACTACAGAGGTACCAGGAACTAATTGACCATTACATCAAAAACGATATTAACACTATTGTTTCAGCATTTAATAATAAGGCCAGCACCGATGAAATATATTCATTATTTAAAGACATGCCTGTTTTAAACATGCTGAACACCAGGTACATCATATTCCATCCGGAAAATATGCCTTTAATTAATATGCATGCCATTGGCAATGCATGGTTTGTAAACGAAATAATTATTGCAGAAAGTGCCGATGAGGAATTGGTAAAGCTAAAAGAAATTAATCCGGAAACTACAGCTATAATAAACGAAGAGTATAAAGATTATGTTTCTGAGCTTAAAACTGATACAGATTCATTAGCTGAAATAAAGTTGACTGATTATCAGCCGAATAAACTAACATATTCAACTTCAAACAAAAATAAATCTCTTGCTGTTTTCTCGGAAATTTATTATCCAAAAGGTTGGAATGTCACAATTAACGGCGAACCTGCGGAGCATTTCAGGGCAAATTATATTCTCAGAGCAATGATAATCCCTGCCGGAGAAAATGAAATTATATTTGAATTTAAGCCCCGCTCCTATTACACCGGGGAAAATATTGCCCTTGTGTTTTCAATTCTTATGGTTTTAAGTGCCTTGGGATTAATAGGTTATAAAGTTTATAATAAGCTGAAGAGCAAGGAAGCAAAGGAAGCAATTGACCAATAGGTTGTTAAGTTGCCTGATGTTTTCACTGAATAATTACTTAACGAAATGGCCAAAAAGAAAGTGTTGATAATAACCTATTACTGGCCTCCAAGTGGAGGCTCAGGAGTTCAACGCTGGCTGAAATTTGCGAAATACCTTCCTGAATATGGGTGGGAACCTATTATTTACACGCCTTCAAATCCTGAGTATCCGGTTGAAGACAAGTCTCTTATAAAAGATGTACCTAAAGAAATCACCGTTATCAAACGGCCTATAAAAGAGCCATATAGCCTTTATAAAATCTTTAGCGGAAAAAAAACCTCTGAAAAAATCCAAACCGGCTTTCTTAATGAATCATCATCAAAAAGCATATTTGAAAATATTTTCAGATGGATACGCGGCAATATGTTTATTCCTGATGCACGTAAAAACTGGATAAAGCCATCTGTGAAATTTCTATCTAAATGGCTTGAAGAAAATCCCGTTGATATTATTGTTTCTACAGGCCCACCTCATAGTATGCATTTAATTGCCCTGGGCTTAAAGAAAATTCATGATATAAAATGGCTTGCTGACTTCAGGGATCCATGGACTCAGATTGATTTTTATCACCATCTTATGCTTACGAAAAAAGCAGATAAAAAGCATAAATATTTGGAAAAAGAGGTGCTAAACAATGCTGACCATGTCACAACAGTGAGTAATAATTGCGCCACAGGACTTGAGAAAATATCCGGCAAAAAGACAGAAGTTATAACTAATGGATATGATCCCGATG
Organism: Bacteroidales bacterium; assembly: GCA_046484145.1. Lineage (GTDB taxonomy): Bacteria > Bacteroidota > Bacteroidia > Bacteroidales > UBA7960 > PWND01. The sequence continues at coordinate 17,205 of JAWOBS010000081.1, read as the reverse complement.
ATTTCTTAAACTGTGCTGATTTCTCATATAATCATTTTTCCATAACCCATTTGGGAAGTATGAACAAAGACAGGAATCCCTCAGCATTATGGCAGGCTCTTAATGAGGCTTCTGAAGATATTCCGGAAATTAAGAAGCATTTAAAAATCAAGTTAATAGGAAAAACAGATTATGCAGTATTTAAGGATATAGAAAAACATGGCTTAACGCATTATCTTGAACAAGTAAAATATTTACCACATGATGAGGCACTAAATTTCGCCTCAAATTCTGCAATATTATTATTAGCATTAAACAATACTCCAAATATAAAAAGCATAATAACAGGAAAAGTATTCGAATACCTTGCCTTAAAAAGGCCAATTCTCTGTATCGGGCACAAAAGCGGAGATGCTGCAGAATTGCTTAAAAAAACCAAAAGCGGAATAAGCTTCAACCCGGATGAAGTTGATGATATTAAATCATACCTAAAAAAGCAATTTGATAATTTTCAGCAAAGATCCCTGAAAGTCAAATCGGAGAATATTGAGCAGTATTCCCGGCCGGAACTAACAAAAAAAATGGTAGGTTTATTTAATACTAGTTCTAAAACTTAAATATTTTTATTAATCATACCCATTCAGATAATTCTATCCACCTGTCCGTCTTTTTTTCCAATTCTTCTTCCAGCTTAGAGAATTCTACAGATAATTCTTGTAATTCGTCGTGGTTTAATTTACCTGAATTCATCTTTTCCACTAATTCTGCTTTCCTGGTTTCCATTGCGGGTATTTCTTTTTCAAGGCTTTCGAACTCCTTCATTTCCTTGTAGGAAAGCTTAGTCTTTTCTCTTGGCGGAGAGGTTTGAGGCTTTTGTTTTGAAACTTTTGAAGTTGTCTTTGATTCTGTTTTCTGCTTTTCGAGCCAGATTGTATATTCTGTATAATTGCCCGGAAAGTCTTTTATCTCTCCATCTTCTCCAAAGACAAAAGCATGGTCAACAATTTTATCGAGAAAATATCTGTCATGAGAAACAACAATTAAACATCCATTAAATGAAGCCAGGTATTCTTCCAAAACGTTCAGGGTGTCAATATCAAGATCATTTGTTGGCTCATCAAGGATAAGAAAATTCGGGTTTGACATAAGCACAGATATCAAATACAATCGGCGTTTCTCTCCACCGCTGAGTTTGTTTACAAAATCGTTTTGTTTCTCAAAAGGAAAATTAAAGTAATACAAAAACTGACCTGCAGTAAAAGATTTATTTTTCCCGAATGGAATTACTTCAGCAATCTCTTTGATCACATCAATAACTCTTTTATCATCCTTTACATTTAATCCTTCCTGCCTGTAGTAACCATACTTTATCGTCTCACCTGTAATAACTTCACCACTATCCGGGTTAATTGCTTTTGTAATAATATTCAAAAATGTAGATTTACCGGAACCATTAGGCCCAATTATCCCGGTTTTTTCAAATCTTTTAAAAACATAGGAAAAGTCATTTATAATCTTTTTCCCATCATAAGATTTATTTATGTTTTTCAGCTCAAGAATTTTTTTCCCAAGACGAACAGATTCTATATTTATATCTTTGGGTTTATCTTCAATATTAGCCTGTGCCTTATTTTCAATCTCATAAAACGACTTTATCCTGGATTTTGATTTTGTAGTTCTGGCTTTTGGCGACCGCCTCATCCATTCAGCTTCTTTTTTCAGCAGATTCTTAGCTTTTCCGGCCTGCGATTCCTCAGCAGCTTGTCTTTCGAGTTTTTTTTCAACAAAATAAGAATAATTGCCATTATATCGAAACAGATTTCCTTTGTCAATTTCAACTATATCATTACAAACATTATCAATAAAATACCTGTCGTGGCTAACAAGCAAAAGAGTTGTATTTTTCCTGGAAAGATAATCTTCAAACCATTCAATCATCTTAATATCGAGATGGTTTGTAGGTTCATCAAGAATAAGAAAATCAGAGTCTTTAATCAAAACTTTAGCCAGGGCAAGTCTTTTAACCTGACCACCGGAAAGTTCGCCCACTTTACGGTCAAGGGATCCGATTTTCAATTTTGTCACAAGATGGCCAAGGGTAGCTTCAAAATCCCATGCGTTAAGGTCGTCCATTCTTTGAGAAACTTTTTCTAATTCTTTTATCAAAGACTCGTTTTTATTATCTGTTTCAGCTTTACGCAACAGGTTTTCATATTTAAGCACAGTTTGAGCGATGACATCATCAGTATCAAGTAATGCATCAGCCAGAGTTATTTTATCATCAAATACCGGGTTTTGGGGTAGGTAGGAAATTACAATATCATTTTTATAAGAACATTTTCCTGAATCGGGAGTTTCAAATCCTGCAATTATATTCAACAAAGTAGTCTTACCAATACCATTGCGGGCTATAAGCGCAGTTTTTTGTCCCTGGTCAATTGAGAAGCTAATATTTTCGAAAAGGATCTTTGTACCAAATGATTTACTTAAACCTTCTGCCTGAAAAACATTCATAAAAAATTTTTTACAAATTTATCAAATAAAAAAGCCCCTGCTAAAAACAGAGGCTTAAAAATGTACTAATTGTAAAAAAAAGATATGCTATTCTTTTTTTACATTCACAGCTTTTTTACCTTTTTGATCTTCTTCGATCTCAAAAGTCACACGGTCATCATTGTTTACAGGCTCAGTAAGCCCTGAATGATGAACAAAAACATCGGCTTCAGTTTTGTCGTCAATAATGAAACCATAACCTTTTTTCTGATTGAAAAATTTAACAGTACCTGTTTCCATAATTAGTATAAATTAAACAATTATTTGTAATGAACATTCAAATATACAAATTTTTGATAAATTTCCAACAATTACACAAATAAAGTAGACAAAAAAATAAATACTGTTGCTTAAGCAAATATGTGCAAATACCCGCTACCTAAAGCTGAAAGGCAAAAGGCTTTCTAAAAAAAAGTTATTAAGAGTAGGTATATAATCTTTATTTTTCTATTTCAGTTATGATTTCATCGCTCAAAGGTTTTACTTTAGGAGCATAAACAGCAATTAATTCTCCATTTTCATCAACCAGATATTTCTGAAAATTCCATTTTGGCTCTTGAGTATTCCAGCCATTCTGCTCTTTTTCGGTTAGCCATTTATACACAGGAGACATATCATCGCCCTTTACGGAAATCTTCTTACTCATAAGAAAGCTCACACCATAATTAGCCTCGCAGAACTCAGCTATTTCTTCATTGCTTCCGGGTTCTTGCTTCATAAAATCATTTGCAGGAAAGCCAACAACCACTAATTTATCACCATACTTCTGATGCAATTCTTCTAAACCCTCATACTGAGGAGTATAGCCACACTTTGATGCTGTATTAACAAGAAGGACTTTTTTGCCCCTGAATTCATCAAAACTCACAGTGTCACCCTGCAAAGCAACCATTTTTAGCTTATAAAAAGATGTTTTACTTTCTGCTTGCTGAGGCTTCTTTTGGGCGCTACAACCAAAAAAACTTGCCAATAATGTAAATATCGCCATAATAAAAATTTTTGTTTTCATGTTTTAGTTTTTTAAGTGATGTGTTATGAGTGATCAGTGATGGGAATTAGTATGACAAATGCGAAAGCCAAATGCTAAAAAATTGCCTATATAAAATCATCGATCACTATTAATATCAACAACTTAAAACAAAATAAAAGTCAGGATGTTCAATTACTCCACTTTTGCTTCCGGGAAAGTTATATAAAAAGGATTTACTTTTACAGCCATAATTGGCTTTTGAGAAGAAAGCTCAGGAAAATCTGAACTTACACTTTCTATGCTTTTCACTTTGCAAAACCTTCCAATACCAGCACCTTTGAAATTTGTATAGTAAATTTTTGAGTTTATTTGCTGTGCAAGTGGGAAAGGAATAAAAAATGTTGACACGGGAAAAGGCAAAATTCCGGTTTTAAATTCGGCTTCAAAAAAACATTTACCTTCTTTGTATATTTTGACAAGCTCTTTACGGCTGCCTTTTTCAATAAATTCAAAATTAGCCATCTCCTTTGGTATTGCCCAATTTGCCCTTCCCGAATCAATACTGGCTTGTGTTGAAACATAAATTTTTGTAATAATGCTTCGTTTTTTGCCATTTACATAAAACTTACCGGGAATAAATAAGATTTCGCTATAAGGGCCTACATTAGAACTTTTATAGTCAACAATCATAACTGCACCAAGCCCTCCGGCAAAATCATCAATATTTTGTTGAGGCACAAAACCATTATTTATTATAAAGTCTTTGTTAAACCTATAAAGCAAAATATAACCACTACCTTTTAGCTTCCAGGGTGCTTTTACAATATTATCAGACATGTTAAGATTCTTTATTATTTGTTTCTAAAGGAAATTCATTCAAAAACTTTTTCTTCTCTTTGATATTAAACAAATTCAACACAGGAAAAAAGCGATTTAAAAACAAAGAAAATTTAAAAACAAATGCCGGGAAAATATACCTTTTTTTCTTTTCTGCCCCTTTAATAATTTTTCTTGCAACGACTTCACTCTTTTGTCGGGGCCAGGGCATTTTTTCAGTTCCTGCAACATTGAAAAAATTAGTGTAGGTAGCAACCGGGCAGGCAATTTGGACATGTTGGCCTTTTAATAATTCATACCTATACGCATCAACAAAACCCTTTAAAGCAAATTTTGTTGCACTGTACAATGTATATCCGGGCATAGCATGAAAGCTCATAGCAGATGCAGTAATTACCACTCTGAAAGGCATTTTCTTCTTAATCTCTTTTAGTTTTGTTGCGATATAAATTGCAGAATAGACATTTGTTTTGAAAATATCATCTATATGCTTCCAATCTCCGGCGCTGATTCTTTCGTAATAAGCAAAGCCGGCATTTGCAAAAACAATATCAATATCTTTTAGTTTTTCAAACGCAATCTTAAACATTTTGTCAATATTATCTTCTATCGAAATGTCTATTGCCTCAGAAATTACATTTTCATGTTGATACATCTTCTCGACATTGCGTGCTACAGCCAATATCTTATTATGTGGGGCAAGCATTTTAAGCATGTCCTCTCCTATTCCCGAAGAAGCCCCTGTTATAATTATTTTTTTGTTTTTTATCATTTCTTATCTTAAAAACAACTGTTTAAAAACACTAAAATCACCAATTAAGATGCTAATTTAATATATTATTATTTACATATGTTGCATATGTAAATAATAATATGTTAAACACCAGATAAGAGGGTTAAACACTGCAAATAAGACCTAGTTTATATAGGTCAAACACACGAATGCTTGGTGATTTACTTTTTAAATTTTTTTCAACAGGCTTTTTGAAAACTTTAAATAAAAAAACTACAAATTTTCTCAATCCATATTTATTTATTTTTTCGTATGCTTTTAGAAGTTTTGAGATATTAACAAAATCCGGATCTTTATTGGTTATTTCATATATTTTCAGAAGGTTTATAATGCTCTGATTGGTTTTCTCCAGAATAATTTCAGCCTCTTCCAGGCCTATATGTTCTACAGGATTATCTATATGGATTATTGGAATCTTTTCTTTATAGAGTTCAAAACCCAGCAAAGTATCTTCATGTCCATAACCTGACAGTTGCTCATTAAATGGAATTCTATTTAAAACATTTTTACTTACAACAAAATTATTTGTCATAAATGACTGATACGGATTCTCGCATCTCTTTTCAGCATCAAAAGCTTCACGCAAATTTCCCCAAACCCAGTGCAAACTTTTTGAATCATTTGGCCTCTCAATGCTATATATTCTGCCTCCACAAATAAGAGAATCTTTTTTTTCAAGGCTATTAATAGCTGCGAGGTAGTTGGAAATAAAATTTTCATTCAATATCAGCGCATCACAATCCATAAACAGCAAGTAGGGATAAGAGGCCATTTTATTTAATAAATTTCTTATTCTGCTTCGCCCGATATTTTCATCTAATTCTTCATATTTTACCCCGGAAATATCTTTTACATCACGGTTCTTTATTTTAAACTCATCATTTGAAGCATCATCTAAAACGATTATCTCATATGAGACTTCAGCATCTTCAGATTGTTGAGATAACTCTTTAATCAGCGGATAAACTTCAAAATTATAAACAGGGATACAAATACTTAACATAATAACGTCAAAATGTTTTAAACAACAAACCTAACGATTTTTATAATAAAATCATTATACTGATAAAAAATAAATAGCAGACATCGTCATTAACAATAAATTGCAAACATTATGTCAGATCATTAAAATTCTTTTATAAATAATGAGTAATTTTAATGAAAATCTTATTTGCAAATTATTAAATCCTATTACATTTGCAGCCTATAAAAAAATCAAATTAAGAAATGGATATTTTAATTGCCGGAGATAATGAAGTTGCTCTTCACTTAGCCAAGTTGTTTGCAATGGAGAATCATGACACAACATTAGTGTGTCCCGATAAGGATTTGTTAAAAGTCATTGAAACACATTCAGATTTAATGACTGTTATCGGAGATTCAACATCCAGGGAGACTTTGCTCAGTGCAAATGTTAAAAAAACTGATTTGTTGATTAGTGTTCTTCATGACGGCAGGTTAAATGTATTAACTTCCATTATGGGCAAGCAACTTGGTGCCAAAATTTGTATTGCAAAAGTTGATAATTCGGAATACATGGAAGATGATTGTCAGCTGATGTATGCAAACTTTGGGGTTGATTACCTCATTTCATCTGAAAAAATTGTTGCAAGGGAAATAACAAACCTTTTAAAATACACAGCTGCAGCCGAGATATTTGATTTTTCAGATGATCAGCTTTTCCTGATGTTGATACGCCTTGATCGTGATGCACCTGTAATTGGAAAATCACTCGACGAAATAGCCAGGGAACATGAAAAATTAGACTATAGGTCTGTTGCAATACATCGTAAATCTGAAACCATAATTCCAAAAGGAGATGATGTTTTCCAGGAAAATGACATGGCATATGTAGTTACAAAAACCGGGGGAATTGATCATTTATTGAAACTCGGTGGCAAGGAACGTTTCGAGATAAACAACATCATGATTGTAGGTGGTGGGTCTATAGGCCTTCAAACAGCACATGAGCTTGAAAAAAACTTTAATGTTAAGCTCTTTGAGATGAATAAAGAACGTTCTGAGTTTTTAACAGATGAGTTGCAGAGTACACTTATTATTAATGGAGATGCCAGGGATATAAATCTCCTGGAAGATGAACGTATTGGTGCAATGGATGCTTTTATTGCGGTTACCAATAGCTCTGAAACAAATATTCTGACATGCCTGCTTGCTCGTAAATATGGTGTTAAGAAAACCATAGCCCTTGTTGAAAACCTTGATTATGTTGACATATCACAGAATATCGGCATAGACACTATAATTAATAAAAAAACAGCTATTGCAAGTTATATTGTCAGGTTTACTCTAAAATCACAGGTATTAACAACCAAATGCCTGACAGGAATAGATGCAGAAGTTTTTGAGTTTGTTGCTAAGGCAGGCTCTCCAGTTACAAAAAAGCCTATCAAGAAACTCAACTTCCCTGACAAAGCAATAATTGGAGGCGTTGTAAGAAATAACAAAGGCTATATTGCAATGGGAGATTTTCAGATTGAAGAAAATGACAAAGTTGTTGTATTTGCCTTGCCGCAAGCATTTCATAAAGTTGACAAATTATTTAATTAATAATTAGTTTTCAATTAATGGATAGCAAAAAGGAAATAAACTTTAAGCTTATTATGAAGTTTATCAGCATACTGCTGATGATTCTATCGGGTTTTATGTCAACAGCTGTTTTATGGTCATGGCATTATGATGAATCCGAAACAATCAATTCTTTATTGATAAGTATAGGGATTACACTATTATCAGGAATATTTTTGTACATTCTTTCATACAAGCATAATCAAAGCAACATTGGTAAAAAAGAAGGCTATATAATAGTTACACTAACCTGGCTAAGTATTTCATTTTTTGGAGCTCTGCCATTTTTCATCTCAGGAGCAATTCCAAGCTATACTGATGCATTTTTTGAAACAATGTCCGGTTTTACTACCACAGGAGCAACAATACTTAATGATATTGAAAGTGTTTCAAAAGGATTGCTATTCTGGAGAAGCATGACACAGTGGTTAGGCGGAATGGGAATTATCGTTCTTACACTGGCAATATTGCCGATACTGGGAATTGGCGGTATGCAGCTTTTTGTAGCTGAAGCACCGGGAACTACTCCAAGTAAATTACATCCAAGAATTACTGAAACAGCAAAAAGGCTTTGGGGTATATATCTTATTTTTACTTTGTTACAAACATTATTATTAATACTTGGTGGCCTCAACTTTTTTGATAGTATTTGCCATGCCTTTACAACAATGGCTACAGGTGGTTTCGGAACATACAATGACAGTATTGCCGGCTTTTCTGCATATAATCAATATGTGATAATCTTGTTTATGATACTTGCGGGTACAAGCTTTTCTTTACATTATTATGCCTTAAAAGGCACATTTAGCAAGCTTACTAATAATGAAGAGTTTAAGTTTTACTTAAAACTAATTTCGATAATAACCATTGTTTTCACAGCTTCTATACTAATATTTGAACAAACAGGTTTTGAAAAAGCATTCAGGGATAGTCTATTCCAGGTTGTTTCAATAATTACAACTACAGGCTTTATAACAGTTGACTATCTTGAGTGGAAAGGATTTATGTGGTTTATAATATTTCTTTTAATGTTTACCGGTGGTTGTATTGGTTCAACCGGGGGTGGACTGAAAATGATTCGTGTATTAATATTTCTCAAAAACTCACGCCTGGAGCTTAGAAGATTAATTCACCCTATGGCTATAGTGCCGGTTAGAATTAATAAAAAAACGATACCACCAGAAATAATTCAAAACTTTCTGGCCTTTCAACTTATTTACCTTCTGCTTTTTATTGCCGGTACACTTTTTATGACCGTTCTTGAGCTTGATTTTGTTTCAGCAATTGGTGCGACTGCAGCAACAATAGGAAATATCGGGCCGGGAATAGGAAGCGTCGGGCCTGTGGAAACTTATTCTCACATCCCTGATATTGGCAAATGGATATTAAGCTTTTTTATGCTTATAGGACGGCTCGAGTTATTCACAGTCTTACTTCTTTTCTCACCAAGTTTCTGGAAAAAATAAAGCCCCCGGCTTCTAAAAGCGGAGGCTCTGTAAATATTCTACAGTTGATTATATAATCAACAAACAATAATTCTATTATAAAAAAATAGTAATAATGAATTAGCTTTTGAATGAATCAAACCACTTTAAAGCTTCTTCATGCGTACCAAACATTTTTAAAGGTAACCCAAATTTATTTGATGCCTTCAGTATAAGGTTCAAATAATACTTCTTAAATATGTTGGCATCAGTAATTACTGCAGCATGTTTCAACCCCTGCTCAATTGCTGTGGGCATTGCAACTGTCTCAAACCATTTGCGGTCATTAGGATTTACTACTCCCTGTGCCCTTAAATCAGCCAAATAATTTGTAACAGGCAAACTATTATTCTTTTGATAATCCAGAATAATATTGTATATTTTTCTGTAATTCTCTGAACTGATTTGCCCTTTCCAAGCCAACTTAATTAGCTCATAATCCGGAACATAAGTCACCTTTGCATAGCTTTCATCAACTATTGTAACTTCTTGCATTGTCATCGTATTTTCCATAGCTATATAGTTTTATATTTATACTTATTTTTTTCTCTTATACCATAATAAACATTAGTTTAAATGTAGCTCTTTTTTTTATAAATAAAAAACTTTTGTTTAATTTTTCATATATCAACAAAAACCTATGCAATTGCTAAAATGCTTGGTTGACGAATATAAGCTTTTAACAGTTTTTTTTTCTGTTTTAATATGCAATCCGTAGTTACTGTTTTTTTCAAAAACTTTTCAACAATTTCACATTCCTGCAACTAAATAAACACTGTTATTCTGTGCAGTTATTAAAATATAGATTACTTTTGCATATAAAACCTTGCGAAGATTTATTATTTACTATTATGATTATTAACAATTTAGCCAGAAGTATTTGCTTGTTTGCAATGCTTTTCCTCTTTTTCTTAACACAACCTACTCTTCTGTTTGGATTTGAAAATAAAGAAAATAAAGAGCACCTAATTCCTGAACTTTTTCTCAGTGAGTATATTCAATACAAATCAGTTACCGGTTATGAAAAAGAAGCCGGCGAGTTTTTGTCAGAAACATGCAGAGATCTGGGATTGCATGTTAGAATTCTCACTGACCATATTGATAGTTATAATTTTGCTGCCTCGCTGTACCCCCTGGAAAAAGGCAAGCCAAATATTATATTCTTAAATCACATAGATGTAGTTCCGGCCTCCAACCTAAAGGCATGGAAATACCCGCCATACAGTGGAACTATTGCAGAAGATATGGTATGGGGCAGAGGAGCAATTGACAATAAAGGTGCGGCAGTAATGCAATTATTTGCAATTGCAAATTATATAGAAATATCCAAAATTATAGATTTGCCTTTTAATGTTACTTTTTTGTCAGTATCAAATGAAGAAACAGGTGGATTACTTGGAGCTTCAATAGTTAGTGAGTATTTCCTTGATGAGTTAAACCCTGTTGTAGTATACGGTGAAGGTGGTTCCGGCATTACCGGTGCTGTAAAATCAAACAAAGACTTCCCCTTTTTCGGAATTTCAATAGCTCAAAAGAGAGGCTTGTGGTTCTCAATTGAAGCATCAAACATGTATTCCGGACATGGCTCCTTTCCACAAAAACAATATCCAAACAGGGAAATTGTAATGGCCAGTAATGCTTTGATTGAAGCAAAACCACAGGTTATTCTTACTGATCCGGTTAAGGATATGATACGCAAGCTTGGAAAATATGAGCGTGGTAGAAGAAAAATAGTTCTGAGAAATATCGGCTTTTTTGCTCCCCTGTTTACTAAAACTTTGCGTGATGACCCTTTACTATCCGCAATAATTACCAATACAGTTACATTAACTAACCTTTACAGCACACCCGGTGCCGACAACCAGGTATCTAATAATGCAAAAGCAGTTTTTGACTGCAGGTTATTGCCACAAACAAGCACTGATGTTTTCATAGAATATGTTAAAGATAAGATTAAAGATTATGATGTAACATTAAAGATAATACACGAAACACCTAATGCGCCTGTATCTGAAAAAGGAGAATTTTATACAGCATTAGAAGAGGCCATTAGAAATTCTTATGATGAAGAAGTTGGGGTTGCTCCTCTCCTATTTCTTGCTAATAATGACAATGCTTATTTCAGGGTACACAACATTCCCTCTTACGGCCTTTTCCCTGCAGTTTTAACACAAGAATTGATGGGAACAATCCACATGGCTAATGAAAGAATACCTATACATAATCTTTATGAGGGAATAAAAATCTACGGGAATCTCATTAGAATTATTATGGATATTGAAGAACATAGTGAACTATTTCAAAAGAAATTAACCGTAGAATAATAGATTTATTTAGCATCTATCCATTTCCCGTCTTTTTTTAGGAGTCTTTTTAATTCAGATATCGAACTGTCTATATCTGAATTTTTTATAATTACACTATTCCCTTTATAAATGTTCACTTTTCCCTTTGAAGTTCCAATAAAACCATAATCTGCATCTGCCATTTCACCTGGGCCGTTAACAATACAACCCATGACAGCAATTTTTAAGCCCGGCAAGTGACTAAACTCCTTTTGCAACTTAGCCAGCAAACTCTCTAAATCATAAGATGTCCTGGAACATGTCGGACAAGATATAAATTCCGTTTTGCTGGATCTTAATCCCGACGCCTGAAATATATTTAAAACTGTTTCAGCAATTTTATTTGAGTTAATATTATGATCTTCTATCCACAAGCCCTGTATTTTGCGTTGTAACAACAAAGCACCAAAATCAACAGATAATTCTATCGCCAAATCCTCAACCGATGCTGTTTTATAATCTTTCTTTATAAAAACCGGTATATCAACAAATTGCAAAACATTTTCCAGCATATTAACACTTAGGCTATTAGATAATTCAAACAAAATAATGGCTCCTGCTGATTGTTTAATCTCACTTAAAACAAATTTATCGGGAATATCAGTAAATTTAAAAATGTTAAATTCCGGATGAAAGTTTTCATAATCCAAATAAGCAGAGTTATGCACAGGAATTACACTTTTCGGACTACCTCTATCTACCCAATGTTTATGTGGCGTGATTAAAATTTTATCAGATTTCTCTGATTTATTCAAATCAAATGATTCTACCCATAAAAGATCAGCTAAAATTTCTTCAACATTGGCTGAATTTTCCTTATCTCTTTTTTGATTATATGAATTTATGAGCAGTACTTTATTGCCTGACGGAAGTACAAAATCATTGTGTAAAATTTGGATTTTCCCGGGTATAAAACCACTACTATTATCACAAGCCAGGGAATCAGATCGCCGGGCAAGCTTAAGTGCAAAAGGAATTTCATTTTCCGGAGCTTCACTAAGGCTTACCCTGATTGTATCTCCAACTCCCTCTTTTAGTAAAGTTCCAATTCCCACCGCTGACTTTATACGGCCATATTCACCATGTCCTGCTTCTGTAACTCCAACATGAAGAGGATAATACATCATCTCATCAATCATACTTTGAGCCATTAGCATGTATGCCTGAACATTAACCAAAGGATTACTAGCTTTTAAAGAGACCACAACCTTATCAAAATCATGCTTTTTAAAAATACGTAAAAACTCCATTGTTGCCACAACCATAGCTTTAGGAGTATTTCCAAATTGAGATATAATTCTTTGTGAAAGGCTGCCAAAGTTGGTTCCAACTCTTATTGCTGTGCTATTTTCTTTACAAACCTTTATTAATGGCAAGAGGTTATTTTCCAGCTTTTCTAATTCAATTATGTTCTCAGTTTCTGTCCAATTCAATTTCCCTTTTGGAGTTTTCTCAGTGTAATTGCCCGGGTTTATTCTTAGCTTTTCAACTATTGGAGCAACTTCCAGCGCAATCTTAGGGTTGAAATGAACATCAGCTATAAGTGGTTCGGAATATCCGGATTTCCTTAAGCCCTCTTTTATCTTTTCTAAATGAGCAACATTCTTTAGCGAAGGAACACTTATACGCACATAATCAGCACCTGCATCAAATATCCTGATACATTGATCTATTGTTGCTTTTACATCAGCAGTATCGGTATTCGTCATTGATTGAACCCTGACAGGATTATTTCCACCTAATGGAATATCACCAATAAAAACTTCTTTGGCAGGAAACCTCATATTTGTAATGCTTTATATTGCAAAATTATCATTTTTATTCTTTAAAAACTGACAATTCATTTTATAAGCATTTTTGCTATATTTGATATCCAAAAAAAATCAAATAATGGAAAATAATCCAATTCAAGGCAAAGCGGTAATATATCAATTGTTTGTAAGGCTGTTCGGCAATAAAAATGATAATAATAAAATCTTTGGTAAGATTGATGAAAATGGTTGCGGAAAGTTTAATGATATTAATGAGGCTGCTTTAAACAGCATTGAAAAGCTGGGCGCAACGCATATTTGGTTTACAGGTATCATAGAACATGCTACTTGCACAGATTATTCCGGTTTCAATATTCCTAATGATAATCCGGCAATAGTGAAAGGTATTGCCGGCTCACCATATGCTATAAAGAATTATTACCAGGTTGATCCCGACCTGGCCGATGATGTAGATAACAGGATGACAGAGTTTGAGAATCTTATTGAAAGATGCCATAATAAAGGTTTAAAGGTTATTATTGATTTTGTTCCCAACCATGTTGCAAGGCATTATTATACAAATAATATATCTGACAATATTGAAGCCTTCGGTAAAAATGATGATTCGAATAAATCCTTTGATCCGCAAAACAACTTCTATTATTTACCCGGCAATAGCTTTGTTATTCCGGAGGAAGTAAATAATCTCCCATATACTAATTCCGATGATATAAATAATTACAAAGAATCACCAGCAAAAGCCACGGGGAATGATTGTTTCTCAAATAAGCCATCAATAAATGACTGGTATGAAACAGTAAAACTCAATTATGGAGTTGACTATCAAAACAATAAAGAGAAACACTTTGACCCTCTTCCTTCCACCTGGCAAAAGATGACTCATATATTATTATATTGGGCTGAAAAAGGTGTAGATGGCTTCAGATGTGATATGGCTGAAATGGTTCCGGCAGAATTCTGGAATCATGCTATTTCAAAAGTTAAGGCTAAGCATCCGGATTCTTTATTTATAGCTGAAATATATAACCCCAACGCATATAAAGAATATATTGAAACAGGAAAATTTGATCTTCTTTATGATAAAGAGGGATTATACAACACATTAAGAAACATAATTGAAGGTAATGCTACCGCCCGTTTGCTGACATTATGCTGGCAAAATCTCAATGGTTTAGATGCAAAAATGCTTAGATTTTTGGAAAACCATGACGAGCAGCGAATCGCTTCTTCACACTTTGCGGATGATCCATGGCGGGGAATACCTGCTATGGTGCTTTGTACTACATTTAACAAAGGCGCTGTGATGAATTACTTCGGGCAGGAACTTGGAGAAAGGGCACAAGGTGAAACAGGATATTCGGGAGATGATGGAAGAACAAGTATTTACGACTATTGCTCACTTCCCCCTGTTATAAAGTGGAATAATAATGGTGCTTTTAACGAGGAGAAGCTTGATGAAAACACCGGGCAACTGAGACAAAAGTATTCAGATATCTATACGCTTGCAAAAAGGCCGGAAATAATGAATGGCAACTTCTATGATCTTATGTGGGTTAATCCTGATCATGAAGAATTTGCAGGCAATCATATATACACTTATCTGAGATATACAGATGAAAAAGTTATTCTTTTTGTAATAAACTTCTCAAAAGATGAACTTCTAAGGACAAGGATAAAGATTCCGGAAGATTTTTTCGAGCTTGCTAATTTAAATGATTATTTTGACGTTTTTGGTAAAGACATTCTTAATGCAGAAAAAATGTTCACCTGTGATAAAAATGAATTATTAAACAATGGACTTGTAATTAATGCAGAGGCAAATACTGCATATGCATTTGAACTGGAATTTTTAAAATAAGCAATAGAAATATTTATAAAACATATAATTATGACTTTGACAAAAGAACATAAACCTCTTGCAAAACATCCATGGCATTCTATAACAAAAGAAGAAACTGAAAAAAAATTCAATACATCTGAAGACGGTTTAAGCCGGGATGAAGCAGTTAAAAGGCTTACCAAGTATGGCGAAAACACTTTGCCGGTTAAAAAACCGCCAACATTGCTTCAAATAATATTACATCAGATAATAAATCCTTTAATAATTATTCTGATTGTAGCAGCGATAGCTTCCATGGTTATTGGAGAATTCACTGATGCCATTTTTATCTTTATTGTAATTTTTCTTAATTCTGCATTAGGAAGTTACCAGGAATATAATGCAGAGAGGAGTGCTGCCAGCCTTCAAAAAATGCTTAAAATAAAAGCTAAAGTTAAAAGAGATGGTAATGAAACGGAAATCTTTGCTGAAAAGCTGGTTCCGGGCGATATAGTTTTCCTTGATTCAGGCAGTAAAGTACCGGCAGACATTAGATTGATAAATGTTTCAAACTTAAGCATTGATGAAAGTTTTTTAACAGGAGAGTCTGTTGCATCAGATAAACAAACCGGAATATTGATTAAAGACACAAGTGTTGGAGACAGAAAGAATATGGCATTTGCAGGCTCTACAGTACTCTCAGGAAGAGGCACAGGAATCGTCGTGGGCACGGGATTACAAACTGAAGTAGGCAAAATCGCCGAAAACGTAACAGAAACAAAAACCGCGAAACCACCGCTGGTTATCAGGATGGAAAAATTTACAAGGCAGATAAGCTATGCTGTTCTTTTTGCCAGTTTTATCCTTGCATCAATACTATGGTTTCAGGGAGTTCATATTAATGAGATCTTTTTCTTTATTGTTGCACTGGCAGTATCAGCAATACCTGAAGGATTACCAGTTGCTCTTACAGTGGCTTTATCTATTGCAACAAAACGAATGTCGAAGAGAAATGTTATTGTAAGAAAGCTAACAGCTGTTGAGAGTCTGGGCAGTTGCACTGTGATTGCCAGCGATAAAACAGGCACATTAACAGTTAATCAACAAACTGCAAAACTAGTTGCATTACCTGACGGCCAAAGCTTCCCTGTTTCAGGAGAAGGTTATAATGGAATTGGGAAGGTAACAACAGCCGACAATGAAAAAATCCCTGAAACAGAATATTCACATATCAAAAGATTGGCAAAACTCGGGGTGATGGCTAATGAAGCTAAGCTCCTTAAAAACGAAGAAAACAAATGGGAACATCATGGAGATGCCATTGATATTGCTTTCCTGGCACTGAGTATAAAAATGGGAATGGATCCGCGAATTATAAAGTATGATTACAAAGTACTTGGGCAAATCCCTTATGAATCAGAAAAAAAATTCTCCGCTGCCTTTTATGACAAAAACAACAAAATCCAGATATCTTTAAAGGGAGCTGTCGAGAAAGTGCTTGATCTATGCGACACCATGTTGATAAAAGGAGAGCAACAAAAGATTAACAAAAAAGAAATTGAGAACCAAGCTCTTGAAATGGCAACTAAAGGATATAGGGTACTAGCCGTTGCCGGCTCAGAAGTTTCTGATTTTGAAACAAAAGAAGTATATGATGAAAAAGACATTCCACCATTAGTTTTTTACGGGCTTGTTGGCTTTATTGACCCCTTACGTTATGAGGCTAAAGACGCTATTGAGAAGTGTAATGAAGCCGGTATCAAAGTTTTGATGATAACAGGAGACCACCCGGCGACAGCAGGAACTATAGCTTATGAGTTAGGCATTACAGATGATCGGTCCAAGGTTATAACAGGCCGTCAACTAGAAGAGGCCGGCTCTTTTGAAACTCCTGAATTTGAAGAACTTGTAAGATCTTCAACGGTATTTGCAAGAGTAAGCCCTTCCCAAAAATATGAAATTATAGATGTGCTGAACCGAAGTGGAGAATTCGTAGCGGTAACAGGTGATGGAGTTAATGATGCTCCTGCATTAAAAAGGGCCAATATCGGGGTAGCGATGGGAAGT
>JAWOBS010000057.1:0-6629 GCA_046484145.1 Bacteroidales bacterium | reverse complement strand
ATATTATCAAATATGTTATTGTATGCCGGCCTTGATTTCCATTTAATAATTGTCATAGTTTTATCCTCCTTTTTATTATTATTTTTTTTTATTTTGCTTTTTCAAATTAAATGCCATTATTTTTTTGCTTAAATAAAAAGACAATGTGTCAGCAAGCGGCAGGTTGTCAAGGAATTAACAGACATTATGACTGTTTTTTTTGTGTTTGTACAGCTTTTTTTGCTGAAGATGCTTTGCTCTCGGAAAAATATAAATAATGAGTGTTTTATCTTGTATCATTTATTTTTTAACTTTGGAAACAGTATTTCCATAAATTGAATGTTATTTTAGATATTCCTTTATGATAGAGATATTGAAATCATATTAGTATTATAATTAGATGATTCAGGTACAATCCCGATCAGTATTTATTACTTTGTTTACTTTATAATTATAATTAGATGAAAACAGAAGAGCCTTTGCAGTTTAGATTAATCTCTGATCCCTTTAAGTATTTTGCTGCAATGTTAAAGGATATTGAAGAAGCAAAGGATTATATTTACCTTGAAATATACAGATTTGCCAATGATCCTATTGGCATACGTTTTAGGGATTATCTGGTTAAAAAAGCAAAGGAAGGAGTTAAAATTAAATTATTGATAGATTCCTGGGGAGCTTCTTCAAGTTATCATTTTTTTAGTGAGCTTGTCGCGAATGGTGCCGAAGTTAGATTTTTTAAAAAAATCAGAATAAGCTGGGATACGTTTACAAAAAACCACAGAAGAGACCACCGAAAAATATTGGTAATAGATGATGACATTTCATATATCGGCTCAGGTAATATATCCGGATATTCTCTAAATTGGAGAGAATCAATGTTTCGTATTAAGGGAAGTATAGCAAAGAAATTCAAAACGATCATTTTGCAAAATACTGAAATCTATAATAAGTTCTTTTATGATAAAAATGAATATACTAAAATTGTAAAATATTATGATTACAGTATTATTCGAGACGTTCCAACCATTAGGTTTCAACCTACCCAGAAGAAGTTTTTAGAGCTTATAAACAAAGCAAAAAAGGAAGTTTTGATTGAAATGCCATATTTTTTGCCCGGAAGCAATTTAAGAAAGGCACTAATGGATGCTGCCGGACGCGGTGTTAAGGTAAAGGTTGTTATTCCCAAGAAATCTGATGTTGGTATAATGGATGTGCTTACAAGCAGGTATTTGGGCGAATTAGCGCAGCATAACGTAAAAATTTTCTTTTACACCCCACAAAATTTGCATGCAAAAATTTTTATGGTTGATCGTAATGCTTTCGTTGTTGGCTCGGCAAATTTTGATTACAGAAGTTTTCGCTACCAACATGAGATTAGCCTTTATGGCGAGAACAAATCTTTAATCAGGCAAATAATAAACCACTCCAATGAAACACTAAAAGAATCAGAATCTTTTGACTATGAAAGTTGGGCTGCCAGGCCAATGATACAGCGGTTCTTTGAGAGGGTTCTGGTTCCGTTCAGGCATTTCTTCTAAGCCTAAACTATTTTTTTACTCTGCCACCAAAAGCATATCTGTCTTTGTAATATTTGGTGTCAAGATGGTCAACAACTACACCACGGGAAGAACTGGCATGAGCAAAATGCCCCTTACTAATATATAAACCTACGTGAGATATCCTTCTGCCGGAAATTCTGAAAAAAATCAGGTCGCCTTCCTCTAAGCGGTTTTTATTATTGATTCTGCGTCCATTTTTTACCATATCTGATGTAGAACGAAAAAGGTTAATTCCATAAACAGCCTTGTAAACTTCTCCTATAAAACCGGAACAATCGGCTCCTTTCCTTGTAGATCCTCCATAACGGTAAGGCGTGCCGAGCCATGATATAATCTCTTTTAAAAGACGTTTATTTTCATTGCCATTTAGCTGATAACCAAGCTTTTTTGAATATTCAGCGTAGTCCGGTTTCTCAACCTCTTGCAGATATGCCTGGAAATTATTCTCTATCCTGTCATTTTTTGATACTCGACGGGCACCATGACAGCCTGAAAAAATAACACTTATTAATAAAATTACCAGATATGTAGTTGCCGGAAGCCTTTGCATGCAGCAAAATTACAAAATTTATGCTCTGTTTATGTCTTTTTATATATGTAAAATTTATTGGTAGTAAAATTTTTCTTATGTTTGAGCATAATTTTAAAAAAAATAAATTAAATGTAATCAAATCAAAATATATTATGAGCGATAAATTTTCTTTAAACCCTAATCCTTTGGTAAGGCATCTGAAAAAGCAACCGGATGAATTTACCAAGGCAGACATTATTAAGTTTGTTGAGGATAATGAAATCCAAATGATCAATTTTAGATATGTTGGTGGTGATGGCAGGCTTAAAACCTTGAATTTTGTTATTCAGGATAAAGATCATCTTGACAATATTTTGTCTTCAGGGGAAAGGGTAGATGGTAGCAGCCTTTTCAACTTCCTTGAGGCAGGATCAAGTGATTTATATGTTGTTCCGCGTTTTAAAACTGCTTTTGTTAATCCGTTTTCGGAAACCCCCTGCGTGGATATTCTTTGTTCTTATTATGATAAAGATGGAAATCCTCTGGCCAGTGCACCTGAGAATATAATGCGTAAAGCTCATGATGCCCTTGTTGATAAAACAGGATATAGCCTGCATGTAATGGGTGAAATCGAGTATTATATAATAAGTGACAAAAATGAACTCTATGAAGCAACCGACCAAAAAGGCTATCATGAGTCAGAGCCCTTTGTAAAATGGGAACAACTGAGAATAGATGCTATGATGGCAATGGCTTCAACAGGTGCTAATATTAAATATTCACATTCAGAAGTAGGTAATTTTTCTGATAAAGAGCATGAATACGAGCAGAATGAAATAGAATTTTTGCCAACTAATGTTGAAGATGCTGCCAATCAGCTTATTATAGCAAAATGGATATTGAGGCAGGTTGCATATCAGTATGGAGTAACTGTTAGTTTTGCCCCAAAAATTACTACAGGCAAAGCCGGAAGCGGAATGCACTTTCATATGCGTCCAATGAAAGACGGAAAAAATGTTACTCTTTATAATGGTGAGATAAGTGATGTTTCTAAGAAGATTATTGCCGGAATTCTTGATGTAGCCCCGGCTTTATCTGCCTTTGGCAACACTATTCCTACAAGTTATTTCAGGCTTGTTCCACACCAGGAAGCACCAACAAATGTTTGCTGGGGAGAAAGAAACCGTTCTGCACTGATCAGGGTTCCTCTTGGATGGTCCGGTGCTACAGATATGGTTAAAAGTGCTAATCCAAAAGAAAAGGAGAGTGAGTCTGATTTTAGTGACAAACAAACTTTTGAGTTTCGTTGTCCTGACGGTTCTACAGATATTTACTTACTTATTGCAGGCTTGTGCGTTGGAGCAAGACACGGATTCGAAATGCCCGACAGCCTTGAATATGCAGAGAAAACATATATTGATGTCAATATTTTTGATGATAAGCATAAATCAAAACAGGAAGAACTTGCCCAATTGCCATTTTCTTGCAAAAAAGCTGCAGAAGATTTATTGAGTAAAGCAGATATTTTTAAACAACACGGAGTCTTTACTGATGGCCTGATCAATGGCACAGCAAAAAGGTTACTGGATTTTAATGATGAAAACCTAAGAGAAAAGATTTCCTGCAACAAAGAAGCAACAATGAAGCTGGTGAGGAAGTTTTTGCATTGCGGGTAGAAAGGAACAGTTTATATTTTTTTTACGGGCACAGAGTAGTATTATTCTGTGCCCGTTATTTTTTGCCATTTTATATTCGCCGGTTTTGCCGGGTAGAAAAAGAAAAATCCTAAGAAAGTATTAATATCACGAATTATATAATAAGGCAGCCTTACAAAAAACTCATACCATGGCCTTTTTTTCTGAACTAATGATTTTATAATTATAAAAAAGGCATATGCCAAAAAAACATACAAAGAGCCAATCGCCAAGTATGATAATGCACTAACAATAAGCACAATAAGAGTATACTCCCTTCTTAAAAAAACCGGCCAGATGTATTTTGAGAAGAAATGTTTACGATATAATAAACTTCTTACATATAGATTGGCTTTTAGCATAGTCCACAATCGTGCAGGGTGATTATAATCAATAGTATTATGCACGGCAATAATCTCTTCCAATCGTCTTAAGAAAAAGCCTTTTTTTGCTGCCTTCATTATAAAATCAAAATCCTGCGCTTTTTTAAATCTTTCATCCATTCCCCCAATAAGATCCCAAATCTGTTTTTCAATAATGAAAGTTCCATTGCTTAAAACAAGAGATTTTTCATTTAAAGGTTTTTTATAGTAGTTAACTTTTTTATTATCAGGATATTTGTAAATAAAGTTTCCTGTAAGAAAAGGAAATTTGGGTTTGTCGGATTCAAAAGCATTACTATAAAAATCTTTAGAGATTTCCATATCTGCATCAACAAAGAAAAGAATATCTCCATTCGCGTGCCTGGCTCCTAAATTTCTTGCTACAGCGGCATTATAACCATGAGTGATTTTCAAGATCGAATTAGCATTAAAAGACTTAGCGATATCGATGCTACTATCAGATGAATTACTATCTACATAAATTACTTCATAATCTTTAATTCTATTGTGCTCAATAAACAAAAACACACTTGCAAAGCATTTTTGCAGGTGTGTTTCTTCGTTACGGCCTATGATAATGAAAGAGATCATTAAGAGGTTAAGGTGCTGTTCTTACTCCGCGTCCTCCATGGCTTCTGGTTCCTCTTATAGGTCCCGCCCGTGATGTCCATGAGCTATTTGTATACGCCCTATCGGATATTCTAATATGTCTTTGGTTAAATCCAAATCCACCTCCTCTCGCACCTAAAATTGCAGGCCAGTTTGCAACATCTGCATATCCATTAACATTCAGCACACCATCACCATGAATACCTGTATAAGAATAATTGGGTATTGTTACATCGGTACCTTCAACAATTGAGACAGAAACAGTTCTTTCCCATAAGCTTCCGCTTAACTCCATAATGCCATAATATGATGCACCGGATTCTAATCTGTTTGTTGCACTTCTTGCAAATATTCCGGATCTTGTTGGACCATATTTTCTGCCGCTTAAGCCAAAAGCACAGTTATGATTTGAATTTGCTACTGTTTCGGTTTCATAATTCCTATTTAGAATATAATCATCAAGTCCGTTAAGGTAATCTGTTTCATCGGAAGGGACAAGTCGATTTGTAGTTGAAACATAATCTCCTCCACCAGCCCAAATATCTAAGCCGGCAACTTGTCCTGCTCCTCTTGCTGCTTTTTCAAATTCCAGCTCTGTTATTGGCCTTAAAGCTGCCCAGTCAAGATAAGCTGCAAGGTCAGTTGAAACATTATTGCTTTCACCTGACAAAAAATTACAGGAAATATCCTGTCCATCATCGTCTTCATTTCCAACCCCGTTTTCATTCAAATCACAAAAAAAATAAAGAGGAGGGTCAGAATCAAGGTTGGTGCCAAAGTTATCTGGATTGAACCTTATTCCGTTTCTATAACTTTCTCCCGGACTATCGTTACCTGGATCTGCGAAGACAACAGATGTAGATGTCATAGCATAAACATTATCAGCAGTTGAGATGTATGTTCTGTTTTTTTGTTGCCTTCGGGTTAATGTATTTAAAAAGTCAACATATTGTTTCTGTGTTACAGGATATTTCATACAATAAAAAGCATCATATCCTTTGGGGTATTCTTGAGGCAGAATAAGTACTTCTGTGGAAGAAAAACCATCTGCAATATCAAGGCCGGCATCTCTGGCACCAAGATTTCCTTCGGTTATACCTCCAAGAGTAATGGCATTTTCACTGCCTATTTGGTAAGGGTTGCTATAATCAGAGGGGTCAGCAACAATTTGATAAAACTGACCTCTTACGTCTCCTGTAAGACCTTCATTTCCCACATAAAAGGCTCCTTCAGGCACATATACCATTTCTATTGCAAATATTCTCATGTTTATTTCATGTAAGTCTACAATTCCGTCGAAGCCATAATCCCACCTTAAGATAACTTCTTCCAGGTTTATATTACCAAAACCATTTTCATCTCTGAAAATAAATGCACCTTTTTTATCTGTCGGAACTATATGGTCAGCTCCTGTAGGCATAACATGTCCTGCAGCTCTTAAGGTAACATGATGCCAAAGTTCATCAGAGTCCTGATACTTCATAAAAACCCATATTGCATCATGATTATAAGGTTCTTCATAACCTGTTCCGGCTATATCATTTCTCCAGGAGTTTTCCCAGCTAACACTGAACTGAATATCAACAGTTTCTGCAACAGTATTGATATTAATCATTTCCGGCGGAGATGTAATTTTAAGATTACTTGCTGATAGGCTGAGGCTAAAGAATATAATGCCAATAAATGTGATAAGCTTTTTAATTTTCATAGCAATTTTTTTTGTTTTCTTATATACAAAGTTATTTGTTTTAATTTAATATTCAACATTTTTAAGTTTATACAAAGTGTTTAAAAGACTTTAATAAAAACAAACCATACAAACGTCCAAATGCTGTTATTACATTACAAGCCCAAATAACAAAATATGAAACAAAATTAAAGCCCAATTTTTTTT
>JAWOBS010000009.1:0-3487 GCA_046484145.1 Bacteroidales bacterium | reverse complement strand
TATGGCTGCAAAGTTGGCTCAATGGGGCTAAAGCCCCTGTGCCTGCTAATTAAACTATCCGTCAGCTGAAGCTGACGGTAATAGATAAGAGTGCTGGGAATAACGAGATCTCTCACATTCGTTTGAGATGACGTGCAGGAAAGTGTTGATAATAAGGGAAAAAGGGCAGGCACAGCCTGCCCTTTTTCCCTTCCTGCATTAGAACTCCCTGTCATCCTGAACGAAGCGCCAGCGAAGTGAAGGATCTCGTTGAAGAACAACCAGAGGCTAATAAGAAGAAAGAAAGATTAAAACAAAAAAGCATGATGGTTTTTAAATTTTATTTCTTCCTTTTTGTCTTGATACAAAAAGAAGCAATCCCGTTTGCTTCGCACGGGACAAGAACATCAAGGCTGCAGACTTTTCCCGACGAGTCTAAGTTCACTTAGCACTCTCCTGTCCCGCCAACCAACCCGTAGAGAAGGCTATTTGCAAATTAAAACCACCGGTATTTCCATCAAGGTCAATTAATTCACCGGCGAAATACAGGCCATTGATAAGCTTTGACTCCAATGTTTTGGAGCTTATTTCATTTGTTGGAACGCCACCGGCAGTTACTATTGCCTCTTTATAACCGGGATGGCCGCTAATCTGAAATCTAAAGTCTTTCATTAACAACAATATCTTTCTGCGTTCCCTGGAACTTACCTGGTGACAAAGTTTTTTGCGATCCAGCTCCAGTTGTTCTAAAAATACAGGGATAAGACTTGAAGGCAACCACAGTTTAAAGATATTTTCCAGGTACTTTTTGCCATGTTCGTTTAAGTCGCGCAAAAGCCTTGCATCAAGCTTTTTTTCATAAAGAGCCGGTTTTAAGTCTATACTTATCTCAACATTGCTGTTGTTTTCCATTTCTTCAACAACATGACGACTCAGGCTAAGAATTATAGGACCTGTTAGTCCGTAATGTGCAAACATAAGCTCACCAAAGTCTTCTTTAGTTTTTTTGCCATTAACCCAAACTACTGCTTTCACATTTTTCAGGCTTAGGCCTTGCAATTTCCCTGCAATATCGCCTTTTGTAACAAGTGGCACCAATGCCGGCCTGACATCGCTCAGACTATGTCCAGCCTGCTGTGCCAGACTATACCCATCTCCTGAAGATCCTGTAGCAGGGTATGATTTTCCACCTGTGCATAATATTACTTTTCCGGCCAAAAACTCCTGCGGGCCATTATCTGTTTCTGCGTGCACTCCTTTTAGAACTCCGGATTCTATTATTAGGTCTTTCGTTTTACAATTATAAATAACATCAATATTCGTTTTACCCATCCAATCAAGTAAGGCATTTAGAACATCCTTTGCCTGGTTGCTAAGCGGAAAAACCCTGCTCCCCCTTTCTGTAGTGGTTTCAACTCCCCGATCGTGAAGAATTTTTATTATATCATCGACAAAGAAAGTACTAAAAGCGTGCTTCAGAAATTTCCCTTTTGGGAAAATATTTTGATAATAGACAGGCTCGGGTGCATCATGAGTAATATTGCATCGCCCCTTGCCGGTAATGAGAATTTTGCGTCCGGCCTGCCTCATCTTTTCCAACAGCAACACCCTTGCTCCCATCTGTGCAGCTCTTCCGGCAGCCATAATCCCGGAAGCACCGGCACCAACTACTATTACATCATAAATATTGCGGTTTTCCAGCATAATCAGTTTTTTATCAAAATTACAGATTTATATTTAGCAAATGATTTTGTTATAAAAGGTATTTGCTTTTTATTATTTTTGCTGCTTTATTATATATGGCAAATTATATTGTGATTTTCAGTCAAAAATCTATTACATTTTAATTTTATATCACAAACATGGCATTACTTGAAGATTTTGAAAAGCAGGGAATATGGCTGTTCAGATATAGGGGCATTATTCCTATCGGAGTATTATTAATAGGTGCTTTATTAATCGTTTATTCAGAGTTTTACCCTGAAACTTTTTATCTTAAAAACTCAGTTTACGAAATCTATTATGAAAGCTTTTGCTTATTCCTTAGCTTGGTGGGACTGGCGATCAGAGTTTACACTGTAGGACACACACCAAAAAACACCTCAGGGCGAAATGTAAAAGCACAGCTTGCCGACACCCTTAATACTACAGGCATATATTCTGTTGTAAGGCATCCTCTGTATTTAGGCAACTTCTTTATGTGGCTAGGGCCTGCTATGCTTACACAAAACTTCTGGTTTATTATTGCATTTTGCCTTTTCTACTGGATTTATTACGAGAGAATTATGTTTGCTGAAGAACAGTTTCTCAGAAGGAAATTCAAAGAGGCATACACCAACTGGGCTGAAAAAGTAAATGCTTTTTTTCCGTCATTTAAAAACTTCAAGAAGTCTGACTTAGCTTTTAGCTGGAAAAAAGTTTTGAAAAAGGAAAAAAACGGCCTTGTTGCTCTCTTTTTAATCTTTTGTGTCTTTGATATTGCAGGCGAGCTTATTAAAGAAGAAGATAATTACAACTATTTTCTAATCGGTGCTTGTGGATTATCTGTAATACTTTATATCGTTTTAAAAATCCTGAAAAAAAGAACTAAAGTGTTGAATGAGGCAGGAAGGTAAACTTTATTAACAATTTCTTATATCGAATTCTTTTGTTTCGTATTGCTAAATAAGCATTTTGACATATTTGCTTCATTTTCAGCAAAATAATTCTAATAATAAAAACAAATTTTTGGTAAATTTGAGTTAGCATAGTATGCTGCTATTCTCATTTCTCGCTATTAATAACTTAAATTATCAAAATGAAAACATTTAGCAATAAATCATTCCTTGTTTTATTATTGTCAACTACTTTGTTTTTCACAATAACCGGATGTATAAAAAAAGATGACAATAATAACAATAATGGCACAGAAACCAGTACAGTAACTGACATTGACGGAAATGTTTATCAAACCGTTAAGATAGGCTTCCAATGGTGGATGGCCGAAAATCTAAAAACAACAAAATATAATGATGGTTCCAACATTATTTATCCCGGACAGGATACAGACGCCTGGTATAACAACACAACCGGAGCTTATGCCTGGTATAATGATGATACAAGTAACAAGGATAAATATGGGGCACTTTATAATTGGTTTGCAGTAAATACCGGCAAATTATGTCCGGCCGGATGGAGTGTACCAACTCATTCAAATTGGTTTAATCTCACAATGCATGCTGATACCATTGGTGAAGGTACTGTGGCCGGCAAATTAAAATCATGCAGGCAGGAAAACTCACCACAGGGTGGCGACTGTGCGACAAATGAACATCCACGCTGGGATGAAAATGATTTACATTATGGTACTGACTTATTTGGTTTTAAAGCTCTTCCCGGAGGAGTCAGGGGTTATGAAGGTACATATGGAAATATTGGTTATAGAGGCCAATGGTGGACATCCTCAACGCAGGATGCAGGCGCCCCTTATTCCAGATATATGGAAGCGGATAGCCCAAGTGTCACCACC
>JAWOBS010000344.1:0-4141 GCA_046484145.1 Bacteroidales bacterium | reverse complement strand
CTTGAGGTCTTCCCTTTTGTGTCAGATGCAATTATTTCTCGTTCCTTACGGACTGACTTTACACAGTCAAATTCCTTTTAGTCGTTGTCTTCATAATCAAAAGCTTCTCTTGGGTTCCTTATTTCTAACGTTTGAAATCCGTTTTTAATGTTCACAGCATTATAGCCATGAATCTTTTCTATGTTTACTATATGTTTAAAGTTCCAGCTTACAAGTAGATCAACTTTCTGAATGGTGTCAATAGCAATGTGGAAACAATCTGCTCTGCTGGATTCTCCTGCCACTTTCTCAAAAATGTATTGATCCGCCAAAAAGATAGTTTCCTCTGTTAGTTCAACATGCTGAATTATAGTACCCGGGACAGAATCGACAAACTCCCGGACAAATTTTGGAGAGCCAGCTAATTCATCATCAACTACATCTGATTTGAGTAGAATTATATCGCCTTGAAGTGCTCGGTCAAAGAATCATTGAGTCCAATATCCAAATTCCTCATCGAATTTGCCACTAAAAACATATGTGTCAACATATATGGTTGTCATAAATCAATGAAATATTAAAATAGGATGCAGATAAAGTTAGCCCTTTTCGATTAACTTTAAAAAATTGTTAAGCCCTATAACGACATATTTCAGCCGCCGTCCCTATTAATCAATTTAGTTCTCACTCGATCTTTAGCTGTGAATATTTTTAACTACCGTGTTAATCACGGTCGGCTGCAAACAATTGTTATAAAGTGGACTAAATTAATATGATTACCGTCTTGTTCAAGCTTTAGGCATATATTTGCGGGCTAATTGCCTTTTCTCTGGGACAAATAACTACGGTTGTATTTTCAGTGTAGCTCTCAACATGCCCCGCTAGTATAGTTTTCCAATATCTGGCTTTGCCTCCTATCTGGCCGTTAACTGAATTGTTAAATCTAAGGCATTTGCAACTAATAACAGATTGGATATTCTTACATCTTCACCATTTTCAATTCGTGAAATATACGGCCTTTTTTTTCCAACAATTTCAGCCAGTTTTTCCTGGCTCATTTTCAGTTCTTTTCTTCTGTTTCTTATAATCTCACCGAAATAGTATGAATATGCACCCTCACGAAACTGTTCCCGAACTAGTGAGCCTTTCTTTCCATATCGTTCGGCTAATAGGTCCTTTGCTTTATACGTCTTCATAATTCTCTGTTTTTCAAATACTCTTCTAAATACTTTTGGGCATCATTGATCGCTTTTATATAATCCTTGTTTGACTTTTTTATAAATCCATTCAAGCAAACTGCTTTAGTACATTCAGAAAAATTTAAATGGTCAATGGCAAAAATTATTACTCGATATTCATTTCCTGCTTTAATCCGAAGTTCATAAAATCTCGTATTCTGTAATTTCTTCACAAAATTGGTATGAACAATTTTGATTTCTTCCATAATTACGATTAGCTGGAAGAATTTATCTACAACCCTTTTCCCTTGTTTATCTATAAAGCTCAAACAATGCTCAGTGATATCAATTTCTCTCACGACACAAATGTAACGAATTCGTTACTTAATAACAAATTCGACAAACCAGTTGGTTTGTATTATCTTATTATTTTCGAGATGAAGCATATTAATACACGCAATAAAAATACAATTTGCAATATTATGGAGTGTGAACATTATACCTCCTAAATTTCCAGCTTTATAACGACCGGGTTCAGCAGCGCAGCGGATTCTGGCTAATCAATTTACAATCTGGCACGATACTCAGTTAAATAACCTGATTTGTGATGGGTACAGGTGGTCGGCTGCAAACAATTGTTATAAAGTGGACTAATCATTAAGCTAACGGACAGCGGTATGCGCAGTACGGGGCTTCGAAGCTACTTCCTTATCAAGATGCAGAGAGGCTGTAACG
This sequence comes from Bacteroidales bacterium, assembly GCA_046484145.1. Classification (GTDB taxonomy): domain Bacteria; phylum Bacteroidota; class Bacteroidia; order Bacteroidales; family UBA7960; genus PWND01. Next base: position 2,249 of record JAWOBS010000344.1, on the reverse strand, counting down.
AGCCACTGACGATGAATTACGCTGTAACCCCCGTATTGCTTATGACCGCATGTTACAAACTGGCCGTTTTTCGGTTCATTATCTAATCTAGTTATTTTTTCTGCATTGTCTCTCTGTCCGGCGTTGGAGCGGGATGGGCTGAAAGGCTCTTTGGCAAAATTAGGTTGTAGCGTTGGTATTGCGGGTTTTGCCAATGTGCCTTGCAGCGAAGGGATGGTGAGCGGTTGCATCTTAGAATAATTTGTATTGGGTAATTGGTTTAGGATGAAACGTACCGATTATCACGAAAGGATTTCTTGCTCTGTAATGATGTACTTGAGCTGTACCTAAAAAGAAATGTAAATCTTTTGTTTTGACAAAGTCATTTAAGTATTTATTTCTTACATCTTAACAAGCTTTCTTTTCGTTGCCGTCATGTCATCTCAGACTATTCCAATAAAGCTGTCCGGTTTCCCAATCCTCAATCATTAGTTTGCTTTCGGTTCCGGCTTCGTCCTTAAACCGATAACTGAATTTATAAGGCAATTTTTTGACAACCTGAAAATTATTGTTTCTGTCTTTTTCAAAGATATTCAGTTGTTGAAATTGTGCTAATTTATCAGCAGGCCATTCTCTTTCTTTTTCTGCCTCATAAACAAAATCTAATATTTCTTTTGGCTTAAAAACAGCCAATGAGGTGCATATTTCTTTATTTTTTGCTTCAGCAATAAGGTCTGTAATATTGCGATAGACATTTTTTAGAACTATTTTTCTGCGTTCTTCCCATGTATCACCATCAGGAGGAATATCGCCAACTTTTACAATCGGTGTTTCATGAGCAACAGGACGGAAACTTTCAGGTCGAAAATCACTGGTGTTTTTTACCAAATCTACTTCTATCCAGTCATATTTGGAATATTGCTCGTTGTATGATTTTTTTCTAAACTGAATAGGAAATATCCGAATCCATGAACCGTCCTCTAAAAATCCTGCGGTACAAACCAATTCCTCATATTTCTTTGAGATTGCCGGATATGTTTTAACGGTTATGAGAACTTTGGTTTTTGCCATCAAATATGTTTTAATTCATAGGAAAACCCTTTTAAGCCGGAAATGGAATCAGCCAAATGCTTTCGGTGGCATTGGAGTATGTTTGCTTCAAAACATGTAAGGGCAATACGTTTCTTACTTTTTAATAACGACAAGATTTCTTCTTGTTTTAGTGTTACCTGTGGCAGTGTATCTGTCTTGTATATTTTAAACAGTTTGTCGTAATCGGCTTGTGTGTTTAACTCATGTCTTTTATCCGATTCAATACCAACCTCCGGAATATGGATATAATCAATGCCAACCCCTTCACACGCTGATTTTAATTGTTTTTTACTAAAACCGTATTTCATGCTAAAAGAGTTTTTGCGCACATCACATAAAACTTTAATGTCGTTAACGATTAGCTTGTTTATGTATTGTTCCAGCGATATTCCTTCATAGCCAATTGTAAACAAAACAGTCTCTTCTTTACATGGTTTTTGGCTTATTACTTTTTCAATTTCCTCATTTGTTAAAATGTTTTCAGCAATTGTGCTGTTAATGGCAAAAAAAGGATATTGGCGGTAAGTAAGAGCAATTAATTCATCCTTGTTTAAATTGCCGTATTGGTTTTTGAGGTGGCGTAGAGCGGCTTTATCTTTATTATTTAGTCCTTCAAAATAATCTTTTTCATCAATCTTTTTCCAATATTTCATGGATGGCTCAACCAATTTGTATTTTGCCATGGTGTTTAAATCAGCATTGGCCTGGAACGAAAAACAACCGAATTTATACGGAACAAAATGGAATGACTTCTTTTCCTGAGCTCTTGCAAGTAAAAACAATAATTTTTGTAGGCTTATTTTATCCAATTGATTATCAAAAACCTGCAATAATGACAATAATATTTTTCTTCGATAATACATAATACAAAATTACAATTAATAAGGTCTTATTGTAAATTAATTGTATCCTTTTTTAATCTGCTTTATTATTAATCAAATTGAATTTATTCTGAGAGCGTTGGCAAAAAAAGCATGTGTGTGGCTGCGAAGGAACAGATGCAGGGAAGGGCAGCCACACTCTTGCTTTTGTGGGCTGGCTTTTCCATTTTCTTCTTTGTCTTTATGCAGCAAAAAGTCCATGTTTCATCGTGTCGTTGGTTGTTTCTTCGGCTTGCTTAATTTATTTATTATATGTAATTGCACATTGCGATCTTTTGAAGTATGAACACTTCACCT
>JAWOBS010000336.1:0-4597 GCA_046484145.1 Bacteroidales bacterium | reverse complement strand
TTTTCATTTGCGGAAAATTTCAATCAGGACATTAGTGGATGGAATGTTAGCAATGTAACTGATATGGCTGGTATGTTCAGAGGTGTACTTTTCTTTAATCACGATATTATTTTCTGGGATGTAAGTAATGTAACTGATATGTCATTTATGTTTAGTGAAGCTTATGAGTTCAACCAGGATTTGAGCAGCTGGGATGTAAGTAATGTTACAGATATGCGATGGATGTTCAGAGATGCTATGTCATTTAACCAGGATATTAGCACATGGGATGTAGGTAATGTAACTAACATGTCTTATATGTTCAGAGATGCGAACGTATTCAATCAGGATATTGGAGAATGGGATGTAAGTAGTGTTACCGATATGATTTATATGTTTTATAATGCAGTGAATTTTAATCAGGATATCAACAATTGGAATGTAGGTAATGTAGAAACCATGGAAAATATGTTTCGTGGTGCATCATCGTTTAACCAGAGCCTGTCAAATTGGAATGTAAGCAATGTTACCAACATGGAAAATATGTTTATGGATGCTATAGAATTTAACCAGGACCTTAGCAACTGGGATATGTCTAATGTTGCCAGTGTGTCGGGAATGCTTACTTCTACAACATTAACTACAGCTTTTTATAATAATATGCTCATTAGCTGGGCTTCTCAAAACTTGCAAAATGATTTAGTGTTTCACGCGGGTTGGAACAATAAATACTCACCCGGTGATGTTGCAGATGCACGGCAAAGTATTATTGACAATTATAACTGGTCAATATTTGATGGTGGAATAACCGACTTACCGGCCGTTTTAACAAAAGAAGTTACTAGTATTGATGGAACCTCAGCTAATTCCGGCGGTGAAGTTAATGCCGATGGAGGCCATACGATAACTGAATTCGGCATAGTCTGGAATACAACACCGGAACCTAGCCTTATTGATAATGAAGGTTTTACTGTCGACATATTTGAGGCTGGAACAACTGAATTTATAAGCGAGTTGACCTCATTGTTACCTCTTGAAACTTATTACGTAAGAGCCTATGCCACAAACTCCCAGGGAACTGAATATGGAAACAGCTACCAGTTCACAACACCAAGACAAGAATTGAAAATTACAGGTACATTTACCGCTTATGATAAAGAATATGATGGCACATCCTCTGCAACATTAGAAAACAACAACTTAAGTCTTGATGGTATTATTTCGGCTCTTCCTGATGTATCTCTAAATGATGTCACAATAGAATTTGAAGATGCTAATGCCTCAGATGTTGATAAAACAGTTCAAATTACATTTGCAGTCTATTCAGGGGCTGATTCAGATTATTATGAATTAACACTCACGGATGCACCTACTACAGAGGCAAAAATACAACATAAAGAACTTTCTATAGAAGGTTCTTTTACAGTGCATGATAAAGAATATGATGGTACAACTGATGCAACATTTGACAATTATAATCTTGAGCTTTCCGGTGTAATCAGTGGTGACAATATTGCTCTTATTAATGCTGTTCCTGAATTTGAATCCGAAGGCCCGGGTGAAGATATTTTGGTCTTTATCGCTGATGCTGACATTACCGGGGATGAATCAGATAATTACTATTTATCGCTTGTTGATGCTCCAACAACTACTGCAAATATTACCGAGCCTGTGAATGTAGCTGATGCTTCTTTTGATGATATAGAAATATATCCAAATCCTTTCTCTGATAATATTTTTATATCAAACACTGAAAATATTAAAAACATTACCATTACAAATGTATTAGGCCAAATTGTTTTTGAAAATGACAATAAAGAATTTAATTCTATTAATACCGCAGGGTTCAATAATGGCCTATACATTTTAGTTGTCAGACATGATAATGGTACATCAAAAATGTTTAAGCTTTTAAAACAATCTACAGAATAAAGCGTCGATAATATATTTTCAACGTATTAAAAAGACAATGCTTATTGAGAAAACTTAATAAGCATTGTCTTTTTATTGTTTACCTCAAAAGCCTTTCTAGCCTTATAATTATAACTCCTGAGAGGATATTCATTCCATATTTCTTAAAAAATACCGCGATAGAAAAATTAGTTTATTATTTTTGTTACGATTAATAGGTATCTATACTAGCTGGTGAAACAACACTGTGTTTTTTTCCTAAATTCATAAGGGTTTTAATTTATAATAATGTTATAAGATGAAAAAAAGTATTTTATATTGGTTTATTGCAGTTATTATTACTCTTGCCAGTGTTTATTACCAGAGAATAACCGGCCCCACGCATCCATACAGCAGCAAAGTAGAATTAGCCGATGAAGTAATAAGGTCAAAACTAATAAGGACATATGCAAAACCCGGCGATGCAGAAGTAAAAATAGAAATTAAGAATGAATCAATATCCGGCTTTTACAAATACAAAAGATATCCCAGCCATGATGAATGGACTCAAAAAGAGATGATAAGAGACGGAGATTACTTAATAGCATATATTCCGCAGCAACCTCCGGCAGGAAAAGTAATGTATGAAATTTTCCTAAAAAAAGAAGATCAAAATGTAGCCTTGTCTGAAAAACCGCTTGTAATAAGATTTCGCGGCGATGTTCCTGCCTGGGCATTAATTCCTCATATAATACTGATGTTTGCCGCTATGCTGTTTAGCATGAGAGCAGGTATTGCTGCATTAGCAAAAGAAAAAACATTTACTATAAGTTTATTAACTGTAATCACGCTCTTTTTGGGAGGCCTGATTTTTGGCCCTATCGTTCAGAAATTTGCTTTTGGTGAATACTGGACAGGCTGGCCTTTTGGAACAGACCTTACAGATAATAAAACTGCCATAGCTTTTGTATTTTGGATTATAGCGTTAATTAGCGCATACAGGAATAAGCAACACAGAACATGGGTATTAGTTGCATCAATAGTATTATTATTGATATACTTGATACCACATAGTTTAATGGGCTCGGAGATAGATTTTACTCAAGAATGAAATAATAAATATTACTGCCCTTTACCGTGGCATTGTTTGAATTTTTTACCGCTACCACATGGGCAAGGTTCATTTCTGCCAACTTTCTTTTCAACTCTCACGGGCTGAGCCTTGCGTTTCCCCGAAGGGCCACCGGCAAGATCACTTCTTCCCTCCTGCAGTTTACTCATATCCGTGCGTTCAGGCGCTTGTGCTGCACGAACCTGGTCGGGATCTCTAACCGGTATGCGAGCCTTGACAAGGAATGATATTATATCCTTATTTACTTTCTGAAGCATTCGTTTAAAAAGCTCAAAAGATTCAAATTTATAAATCAATAAGGGATCCTTTTGCTCATATGCAGCATTTTGGACAGACTGTTTCAGGTCATCCATTTCACGCAGATGGTCTTTCCATGAGTCATCAATAATGGCAAGGGTTATGCCTTTTTCAACTGATAAAATAATTTCCTTGCCCTTACTATCATAAGCCTTTTTAAGGTTTGCAAGTACATTTAATGTTTTCACACCATCTGATACCGGAATAGCAATATTCTCGTAATTTTGAGCCGATTCCTCATAAACTTTTTCGATAACCGGGTATGCTATTTCAGCAAGCGTTTTTGCTTTACTGTTATATTGCTTCAATGCATCCTGGAATAACCTCTCTGTAAGCTTATCAGAGTTACCTTCTAAAAACTCTCTTTCTTCAAAGGGGCTTTCAATACCAAAAGTTCTTATCACTTCAAAATTAAACTCCTCAAAATCACCTATATCCTGATATTCAACAATGGTTTGATCACAAAGGTCATACATCATATTTGCAATATCAACTGCAAGACGTTCTCCGAAGAGAGCATTTTTACGCTTTTTATAGATAACCTCCCTTTGGGCATTCATAACGTCATCATATTCAAGCAGCCTTTTACGGACTCCGAAATGATTCTCTTCAACTTTTTTCTGGGCTCTTTCAATTGAACGGGTTATCATCGAGTGCTGAATAACTTCTCCATCCTTATACCCCATTCTATCCATAATCTTCGCAATCCTGTCAGAACCAAAAAGTCTCATCAGGTTATCTTCCAGTGATACGAAGAACTGTGAAGAACCGGGATCACCCTGCCTTCCGGCACGTCCCCTCAACTGCCTGTCAACCCTTCTTGACTCATGTCTTTCAGTACCAAGTATAGCTAAACCACCTGACTCTCTAACGCCGTGCCCAAGTTTAATATCAGTACCACGGCCTGCCATATTCGTTGCTATAGTAACAGCACCTGCCTGGCCTGCCTCAGCAACAATCTGTGCCTCCCTCTGGTGTTGTTTTGCATTCAGAATGTTATGTTTAATATTTCTTAGCTTAAGCATTCTGCTTAGCAACTCTGAAATCTCAACAGATGTAGTACCTACCAATACAGGCCTGCCTGCATTCACAAGGTCATTAATAGTTTCTATAGTTGCATTATACTTCTCCCTTTTTGTCCTGAAGACCATATCCTCGAGGTCCTGACGAATAATGGGTTTATTTGTTGGTATAACAACCACATCAAGTTTATAAATATCCCAGAACTCGCCGGCTTCGGTCTCAGCAGTACCTGTCATACCGGCCAGCTTATCATACATCCGGAAATAGTTCTGCAAA
>JAWOBS010000315.1:0-2882 GCA_046484145.1 Bacteroidales bacterium | reverse complement strand
GAAAAACCCATCAAGACCATCGAGGATTTCAAGGGAATGAAATTCAGGACTGCGAATCCACACGTGACCAAGGCATTGAAGCTGTTCGACGCGGTTCCGGTCAATTGGGATGCAAATGAAAGATAAAGACAACGTTAAACGTTCCGTAAGAGAAAGTTACACAAAAGTTGCAAATAGTGGTTGTGGGTGTTCTTGTAATTGTGGGCAATAAAATAATAAAAAATTGGCAAAATCAATAGGATATTCAGAAGAAGATGTGGGGCATGTTCCTGAAGCAAATCTTGGTCTTGGATGTGGTAATCCGACAGCACTTGGAGAAATTAAAGAAAGAATGACTGTTCTTGATCTCGGAAGCGGCGCTGGTTTTGATTGTTTTCTCGCAGCAAAAAAAGTCGGCAAAAAAGGGAAAGTCATTGGTGTTGACATGACAAATGAAATGATAAAAAAAGCAAGAGATAATGCTAAAAAGAATGGTTATGATAATGTAGAGTTTAAGCTTGGAGAAATTGAGGACTTGCCAATCGAGAATAATTCTGTTGATGTAATCATTAGCAATTGTGTAATTAATCTTTCACCTGAGAAATCTAAGGTATTCAATGAATCTTATAGAGTTCTTAAAAAAGGAGGAAAAATGTTCGTTTCAGATATGGTTTTGCTTAAAGAATTATCTGAAATGCATAAGAATGATTATGATTTAATTGCAAGTTGTATAGGAGGAGCAATTCTAAAGGAAGATTATCTTAAACTTATGAAAGAAGCCGGTTTTAAAGTTAAAATATTATCAGAAGACAGGGAAATTAGTAAAAGACAATATAGTGGGTTTCCTGTTGAGAGCATAAAGTTGATCGCATATAAGAAGGGAGGGCAGAAAAAATGAAAATAGAGATATTGGGAACAGGTTGTCCAAAATGTAAACTGCTTGAAGATAATACAAGAAAAGCACTTGAGGAATCAGGAAAAAAAGCTGAAATAGTAAAAGTAACTGAAATTGATAAGATTGTTGGTTATGGTGTTATGTCTACTCCTGCAATAGTGATTGATGGTAAAGTTAAAAGTTATGGAAAAGTAGCCGATGTTGAAGATATAAAGGAGATGTTGAACAAATGAAATTTAAAACTTCTTTATTCTTTGCCGTAATCGGATTGCTATCTTTTATGTTAATCTTGGCAGGATGCTCGACCAATAAACCACTTAATGATGATTGCAGTGGCATGACATGTAATGTTGTGGCCAGCCCAAACGATATTAATATTGAGAAACTTGAAATATATCATTTTCATGGGACAAATCAGTGTTATTCATGTATCACTATGGGAGATTATGCTGAAGCAACGGTAAACACTTACTTTAAGGATGAGCTTGAGAAAGGAATAATCGTTTTTGATCACATCAATGGCGAACTTCCTGAAAACAGAGACTTGGTAATGAAATATGAAGCAACAGGTTCTTCGCTTTGGTTTGGCACGTATAAGGGAGATGATTTCAAGGCAGAGGAGAATGTGAATGTCTGGTATAAGATTCAGGATAAGCAAGCTTACATGAACTATCTTAAGGGAGTAATAGAACAGAAATTAGCAGGCAATTAAGATGAGTATAATGGCCTTTATGGAAGCAATGGGGACTAGTGAGATAGGAATACTTGCAGCATTCTTTATAGGATTGATGACTGCAATAAGTCCATGTCCTTTAGCAACAAACATAACTGCAATAGCATACGCAAGTAAAAAGATAGATAGCAGTAAACATACAATAATTGTGGGTTTACTTTATACTCTTGGCAGGATGCTTACTTATGTCTTGATAGCTTCTGCAATAGTGTGGTTTGGATTAAACACTCAAGCTATTGCATTAACACTTCAAAAATATGGAGATAAAATCTTAGGGCCTTTACTTTTAATTATCGGAATAATTATGCTTGATGTTATTAAAATAAACTTATTTAAAACAATTGATAAATTAAATAATCTGAAAGAAAAATTAGCAGGAAAAGGATTCTTAGGAAGTTTTTTGCTTGGAGTTATATTTGCTTTAGCATTTTGTCCATTTAGTGCAGTATTATTTTTTGGGATGTTGATACCTTTAGCTCTAAAAGCAGGAGATGGATTATTGATTCCTTCAGTGTTTGCTTTTGCAACCGGATTGCCAGTTATAATATTCTCCTTTATTCTTGTTTATAGCGTTTCAAAACTTGGAAAGATTATGAACAGGATTGGAACATTTGAAAAATGGATGAGAAAGATTGTTGCAGCGATTTTTATTTTAGCTGGGTTGTATTATATTGGATTGATGGTGCTTTAATATGGAAAGGGAAGATTGGAAGATACTTGCAGCAATAGTTGGAGTTTTTGCAATATTTTACTTTGTGCCTTATGGTTCCAAATGGTTTAATAACTCTGTAATTTCAGGAATTAATTTACTTAATGAGTATGCAAAACAACATGTCTTAACTTGTTTGGTTCCTGCCTTATTTATTGCTGGGGCAATAGCTGTTTTTATCCAGAAAGATAAAATCTTGAAATATCTTGGAGGAGATGCAAAGAAGTATGTTTCTTATGGAATAGCATCTGTTTCTGGAGCAATACTCGCAGTGTGTAGTTGTACAATCTTGCCATTATTTGCAGGAATAAGAAAAAGAGGTGCAGGATTAGGGCCTGCAATAACCTTTTTGTTTTCAGGGCCCGCAATTAATATTGCAGCAATGTTCCTTACTATAAGTGTACTAGGAGTCCAGATAGGATTAGCAAGAATAACCCTTGCAATAATTTTATCCGTTCTTGTTGGATTGAGTATGAGTTTAATATTCAGAGAAAAGACTGAGAAAGGAGAACTGTTTTTACAAAGAGAAAAGGGAGCAAATGTCTCGGGGAAAATTATGTTTTTAT
>JAWOBS010000303.1:0-4091 GCA_046484145.1 Bacteroidales bacterium | reverse complement strand
GTTCCTGACCAAGCTTTTGAACATGACCTGAAATATGATGATGCTTTAAAAATCATCAGATCATTAGAAAAAACAGCCAAAGAGCTTAATCTTGATTTTGGTTTAAAGCTTACAAACACTCTTGAATCTTCATATATAAAAGATGTTTTTGGTGACGATGTATACATGATGTATATGAGCGGAAGGGCTTTACATCCGCTTTCTATAAACCTGGCCAATAAGTTACAACATGACTTTAATGGCAATCTTCAACTTTCTTTCTCAGGAGGTGCTGATGCTTTTAATATTAAAGATATAATTGCCTGCGGCTTCAAAACAATAACAGTGAGTACAGATCTTCTTAAGCCCGGCGGATATATGAGGCTAAATCAATATATTGAAAATATCAATGATGCTTTAGCAGAAAAGAAAGCAAATGATTTTACAAACTATATAAAATCATATGCAGGGGAATCTCAGGTGAAAGAAGCTGTTTTAAAAAACTTAAAAGAATATGCTAAGTCTGTCGTTGAGAGTACAACATACAAAAGAGATTACATTGTGGCGCCTGATATAAAAACAAACAGGGATTTACATTACTTTGACTGTATATCAGCCCCATGCCGTGACACATGCTCTACTCACCAGGATATTCCTGAATACATGTTTTTTACAGCTAATAAAAAATTCGACAAAGCTTACGAAGTAATTCTGAGAACAAACCCCTTCCCTTCTATCACAGGCATGGTATGTGATCACTTATGCCAGAATAAATGCACGAGGGTAAATTACGATAACTCATTACTAATCAGGGAGGTGAAACGCTTTATATCTGAACAAAAAGAAGTAAAGTTAAATCCGGAGAAAAATAATGGACTTAAAGTTGCCATAGTCGGGTCTGGCCCGGCAGGGCTTTCCTGCGGATATTATCTTGCACTTGCAGGTTTTGATGTAAATGTTTATGAAGCAAAATCAAAATCAGGGGGGATGGTTCAATACGCTATTCCGGGTTTCAGGCTTACTGAGGAAGCAATTGAAAAAGACTTTCAACGCGTATATGAACTTGGTGTAAAAGTACATTACAACACTAATGTTGATAAAGCTCTTTTTGAAAAGCTCAGAAATGACAACCAGTACCTGTTCATTGGTGCAGGTGCACAGCTTTCATCAGATATTCGTCTTGACGGAATAAATGCAGGAGGAGTGAAGGATTCTTTGGAGTTTCTTTTTAATGCAAAAGCAGGAAAAGAAACCGGAATCGGCAACAATGTTGTGATTATTGGTGGCGGCAATACAGCTATGGATGCGGCACGAACTGCTTACCGGCTTGTAGGTAAAAATGGTAAAGTCACAATAGTTTACCGACGCACTATTAACGAAATGCCGGCAGATCAGGGCGAGATAAAAGCCGTAATTGAAGAGGGAATGGATATAATCGAGCTTACAGCACCTGAAAAAATTCTTACTGAAAACGGAAAGCTTAAAGCTTTGCTATGCTCAAAAATGGAACTAAAAGGCAGTGATAGCTCAGGCAGGCCAAAGCCTGTTAAAATTGAAGGCTCCGAATATGAAATCCCTTGCGATACAATTATTCCTGCGGTTGGACAAAAGTTGGATATTGATTTTGTCGAAAATAGCTTGATAGAAAATGACAAAATTGATTATAAGACCAAAATTGATAATGTATTTATCGGTGGCGATGCCTTAAGAGGCGCCTCAACAGCAATTAATGCTATAGGCGACGGAAGGAAAGTTGCAGAAATGATAATTAACAAAGCAAATATTGAATTTAACATACCAAAACCATCTAACGGAAAAAATCTCAGTAAGGAAGAGCTTATTATTAAGCGTTCAAAAAGAGTATTTGCGCAAAAAGTAAAAGAGCTGCCATTAGAAAAAAGAAAAAGCTTTGAGCTTGTCAGTGAAACTCTTGATAAAAATTCTGCTGTAGAAGAAGCTTCCAGATGTCTTTATTGTGATGAAATCTGTAATATTTGCACAACTGTGTGCCCAAATTTTGCAAACTACTCATACAACATTGAACCCGCTGTTTATAATTTGCAAAAAATAGTCAGAAAGGGAGATGATGTTGAGATTCAGGAAGATTCAACAATTGAAATAAAGCAAAAATATCAGATTTTAAATATTGCTAACTTTTGTAATGAATGTGGCAACTGTAATACATTTTGCCCGACTTCCGGCGCGCCATATAAAGAGAAACCCAAGTTGCATCTGACTAATGATTCTTTCAATGAGGCAGAAACAGGTTATTTTTTGGCTATCCTGCCTGACAGAAAAAACTTAATATTCAAAAACAAAAATAATATAAGCATACTTTCTGATACAGGTGATGAATACATTTATGAAACTGACTTTGCTTTTGCCAGAATCAGCAAAGAAAATTTCAGAATAAAAGAGGCAAAACTCCTGGCACCTTGTATAAAAATGCAGAGATTTGAAAATGCACTTTATATGAGTTTAATTATGCAGGGTGCATGTAGATTAGGGTATTAAAAAAATTAATACCCTAATCTGTTTTAAGAACAAATCTTATTGGCATCCTGTATTGCGTAGTTACCGTTTCTCCTGACTCTAATCTTCCAGGTTTCCAGGCAGGCATCATTTTTACAACACGCAATGCTTCTGCATCAATTTCAGGATTAACGCCTCTCATAATCTCTACATCTGTTACTTTCCCGTCAGGTCTTACAATAAAAGCGACAAAAACTGTTCCTTCTACACCATCCTGCCTTGATTGCTCCGGATATTCTATGTTTTCATCAAGAAACTCTAACATCCCAGACGTGCCACCCGGAAATTTAGGTGGTACATCTGATATTTCATATATGCTGTCATTTTTTGCAACATTCTCTTCACTAATTTGAGGCTCTACAACAATTGTATCGCTTTCTGAAGTTTCATTATTTTTGCAAGATTGAAATAATGTCCCTGCAATAAATAAAATGCTTACAATCATTATGCTAATGGTAATTAAAGCTTTGTTGTTTCGATTTCCTTTATTCATCATAACAATACGTTTTTTAATTGGTGAATGACTAAACAAGTTTACTAAGTTGATTCTAGAATCAATAATTGACATTTTCAAAAGCAGATTCTGGTAATTATATTTATCTACACTCTGTTTTAAAACATAATTGTCTGCCTCATATTCATGCTGCAGTTTGATTTCTTTTCGCAAATACCATATCGCAGGATGATACCAGAAAAACACAAGCAACACCTCCATGAGCAAAAGATCTAAAAAATGATTCTTCAGAATATGTGCTCTTTCATGCAATAATATTGACTCTAAATCAGGGCTTAACAATATTTTTTCAGAAACAAACACATACCTAAAAAAAGAAAATGGTGATATGTTAGACTTTATTGGAATTACTATTAAGCCTTTCAGGTGTGTTCTTTTCTTGGCCAAAATGCTTATAGCAAAGTATATTATTGTAATGATAAGTCTTAACAGGAAAAGAAGAGAAATACTAAAGAATGTATAAACCAATATGGCTTGTCCATTGAAAAAATCATATACATCATTTGTTGAGTTTTCAATAACTGTAGAAACTCCGATTATAACTTCAGGCAGTTGATATGAGTAATTTGTCAGATTTTCACTTCCTCCAAAATGAAAAATAAAGTTATAGAAACCCAAAAACAAGGATAGCATTATCCCCATTATAATAAACCTGCGATTATACCAAGGCCCTGAAGCTTTTCTTACAATAAACCATTGAAAAAATCCAATGATGCTTATATATAAAGACGAGTAAAAAAGATATTCGATAAGAGTTTCCATTATCCTTTACTTTTTGTTCTTAATTTCATCATCTATTATTTTTCTCAACTCCTTTAATTCATCTTCAGACAATCCTTTTTCATTTGAAAAAAACGAAAGCATTTGTTTTACAGAATTCCCAAAATATTTATTTAACACATCCTTCATCATAACCTTTGTATAATCTGACTTGGCAATTACTGGAAAGTATTCATGAGTTTTACCATAAGCTTTATGCCCAACAAATCCCTTATCTTCAAGTATTCTTACAATTGTAGATATTGTAGTATATGCCGGTTTAGGCTCAGGGATTTGAGAAACAATA
>JAWOBS010000295.1:0-2584 GCA_046484145.1 Bacteroidales bacterium | reverse complement strand
TTTTATACACTTTTATTGTGCCCTGGCAAATGCAATAAAACCCATTGATACGACTCCCCTCTTCATATAAGATCATGCCTTTTTCATAAGTCTGACAACTTTTTCTTTCATTGATATAGTCAATTTCTTGGGGGGTCAGTTTTGTAAAAATAGTCTTCACAACCTGATTGCATTCATTGCAATAGGGTTCTTCCAGCACTTTTCTCATAATGTTATCATATTAAATTTCAATAAATGCACCATTCAACATAACAAAGATAATATTTTTTGTAACACTATTCGGTGATAAATGTTTAAGCAGAATTAAAAAATAATTATACCTTTGCCCCTTGTGTAACATTTTGAATGAATTGCATGAAGGAAAGAAAAAACTATTCATCACAGTTTGAAGCAAATAATCTTCTGGATTTATTGATAAAATATTGGAAGCCGCTTGCCATAGTGGTTTTTGTTGCTGTAGTGGCTTCTGTTATTGTAAGTTTGATGATCCAGAAAAAATATGAATCAACGGTTATTTTATACCCTACCAGCTCTGCCAGTGTGTCAAAATCGCTTTTATCAGACAGGGCAACGGAAAATGATTTGTTGGCTTTTGGGGAGGAAGAAGAAGTAGAACAGATGATACAGGTGCTCAAATCCAGTGATATCAGAGATAAAATTATCAACAAATTTAACCTGAAGCAACATTATAAGATTGATACAAATTCTAAGTATCCCATCACAAACCTGCATCGCCAATACAACAAAAACATTTCAGTAAACAGAACAGAATATCAGTCGGTTGAGATTGAAGTGCTTGACAGAAGTCCGGATACGGCTGCTTTAATTGCCAATACCATTGCTGCTCAACTTGATTCTGTGATGAATCAGATGAAACAGGAACGGGCTGCTAAAGCCTTGAACCTTGTTAAAACAGAATACCTGGCACAAAAAGAGAAGCTTCAAAGCATGCAAAACAAGTTAAATGAATTGCATAACCATGGGGTTTTTGAATTTGCGTCGCAAACAGAAGTGTATAATGATCAGTATGCAAAAGCCCTCGCTGATGGTAATTACAAAGGGGCCAGGCTTATTAAGGAACAGCTTGATACACTTGCCAAATACGGAGCTGCTTATACAGATGTTATGAGTGCGCTGGAATTTGAACAAAAGAAACTGACAGAAATAGAATCAAAATATAAAGAAGCAAAAATTGATGCAGAACAGGATCTTCCTTACAAATATGTAGTGAATAAAGCGGTGAAAGCTGAAAAGAAGAGTTATCCTGTGCGCTGGCTAATTGTGATATTGTCTACTGTATCAGCTTTTCTGCTTGCGGTAATTGTTTTGATCATATTTGAGAACGTAAAAAAAAAATAAAATTTAACCCAAAAAACCGAAAAGTCAGGTACCTGACTTTTCAGTTGCCAAATTATACTGTTATGGAAAGTTATTTTAAGAACAAAAATTTATTTAACTTGATAACCCGGTGGAAATATCATTTAATTATCATTATGGTAGTAGCCGGAGCGCTATCTGTTTTGTTTTCTTCAAGTTATTTCATCAAACCGAAATATGAATCCAAGGCAGTGTTATATCCATTCAATATTATTAGCTTGTCAGAAGAATCAGAAACTGAACAGATGCTGGAAATGCTTCAATCCAGTGACATTCGCTTTAAATTATATGAAACTTTTGCCCTGGCAAAACATTATGATATTAGCCCTGATGATCCGGAGTACATGGCTAACTTAAACAACCGGTTTGATAAAAATATTAGTTTCAGCAAAACCCCGAATGAAGCCATAGAAATTGAATTTATGGATACAGATCCACAATTGGCTTCTGATGTTGTGGATTCTATTATTGCATTTTACAATCAAAAACAATTACAGCTTAATAAAGTAAAATCAAAAGAACAAGTACGCATTTATAACAGAAGGGTTAACCAAAAAATGAACGAAATAGATTCCCTTAACAGGGTGTTGAAAAAATACAGAAAAGAAAATGATTTGCTTCATTATAACATCCAGGTAGAACAATATACCGAAGCTATTACCAATGGCCGTAGCCTGAACCAGGCACGTGAGAACCTGGGCAACTGGAAGGAATTTGGTGGAGAATACCTTAAAACAGATTCTTTATTATGGAATGCCATGGAAGATCATCATGATTTGAAGGTCAAACTGGAAACAAACATCATGGACACAAGCAAAGAAATCACATACGCCCATGTGGTTGCCGAACCCTTTCCTGCTGATAAAAAAGCCTATCCTGTACGTTGGGTTATTGTCCTTTTTTCAGTGCTCGGTGCTTTCATAGCAGGTCTGGTTATATTAATCCTGATTGACAAAGCCAAAATTTCACGAGCTGCATAATAGTGAAAAACAATAAAAAAAAAATATGGCTTTTCTATTTGCTGAGCTTTTTGTTTATAGCTTTGAATGCTCATGCGCTGTTGACCCGGGGAACTTACCTCATTAGTATTCTTCCATTTGGTTTACTACGCGAAGATAAAGATGGCGGATTTAAACGCCGCGAATATGGATAATGCCTGCCGGATCATCGAGGGAACAGCCAGAAGCATGGGGCTCGAGGTGATTCA
>JAWOBS010000096.1:0-3427 GCA_046484145.1 Bacteroidales bacterium | reverse complement strand
GCAGTTACCTTTTTTCAAAGATGGGAATCCTTTTCATAATCTCTGCAATACAATCAATATTGTTTGTTTTGGTGGGAAACAGTATTCTTGGTATAAAGGGGATGTATTTTGAATACTGGCTGATATTTTTCTCGCTTGCTGCACTGGCTAATGTAACAGGATTGATTATTTCGTCGGCCTTTAACTCTGCAGTTACTATATATATACTAATTCCTTTTTTAATTATCCCTCAAATGGTACTTACGGGGGCTATGTTCAGTTTCGACAGAATTAACAGAAACCTTGGCGGAGGAAGAGAAAAAGTACCGTTGATTGCTGAATTTATGCCAACCAGATGGGCTTTTGAGGCCCTTGTGGTTAATCAGTTTATGAACAATGATTATGAAAGGCAATTTTATGATTTGCGAAAACTTGAAAGTGCTCTGAATTTTAAAAACGTTTACTATATACCTGAATTAAAAACAATAACAGAAAACTGGAAATCAACTTATTTGAAAGAAGAAGAAAATCCTTTAAAGGTCGGGGATAAAGATTTGTTATACAATGAAATTAACAGGGAAAATAATTCCATTTTTGCTCAACATCACCAGGTCATATTCAAGGAAGCAGAAGCATTAAAACAGGATAATCCTGACCCTGCATTGGCTGATCAGATACTTACTTATCTTGATTATCTCTCTGACTATTACAGCAATAGTTTCAACAGGATAAATAATCAGATCGACATTAAAGTTTCAGAGATGGTAAGTACACAGCAGAAACGGGAACATTACCAGAAATGGTATAACGATCATTATAACAGCCACCTGGCAACCTTTGCTAAAAATACGTTTGCCCCTCTCCCATTGGTAAGGCTTGGAAACAGGCTTGTTCAGAAAATTGATCCGGTTTATCTTGAACCCGGAGAGAGTTGTCTGTTATGTTTCAGAACGCATTTTCTTGCACCCCGGAAAAGCTTTGCCGGGAAGTATTATTCTACATTCTATTTTAATGTTGCCATACTATGGTTATTTTCAATACTGGCCTATATTGCCCTTTATTTTAACCTGCTGAAAAAAGCATTTGTATTTTTTGAACAGAAAAAATCCCATTAAATCATTGAATTAAAAATAAATCAGATAGTTCATAACCTCTGAAAATAAAAAACGTAAAAAAAACAGTACACCAACAATAACAAAAAACCAATATTATGAAAAAACAAATAGCACTTATTGCTTTATTGGCTTTGGCACTAATGCAACTGAATGTTGGCTGCAAACAAGGCCCGAAGCAGGAAGCAACAGACCTTCTTCATGATACACTTGACCCTGAAGGTTTAAGAATGAGTGAGGCAATGGTAAAAGAAATCATTTCATCGATACCCAATCCTGTTGAAATGGCCTCAGCTCTTCAGAAAAACAACGTAGTTTATTCACAACAACTTCTGAATCCATCTGAAAATATTAATAATTATAATACCAATTTTCAGAGAGCCCTAAATCTTGGTGTATATGGAACCGATCTTATATACATGAATATTTATGATCGCACAGTAGCTACCTTAAGATATCTTACAAATATCAGAGAACTGGCTGCTGACCTGAGGCTTGAGCAGTTTTTCGATTTTAATACCCTGAACAGGCTATCAGAAAGCAGTAAAAATGTCGATTCTGTTTTGTTTATTACTAACAGTGGTTTCGATAAAATGACAAGATACCTGATTGATCAGGACAGAAGCAGTATTGCAGTTTTAATTTCTGCAGGTACCTGGATCGAAAGCTTATACATTGCTACACATGCCCCAACAACACTGGAAAACAAAGAACTGATAAACAAACGAATTGGTGAGCAAAAGAAAGTGCTGGACAATCTGATACTGCTTATGAATGCATACGAGCAAAATCAGGGATTCGATGAGCTTTTACGGGACTTGAGAAATCTGAAAAATGATTTTGACCAGGTTACTATATCATATATATATGCCGAGCCATCTGTTAAAGAGCAGGATGGATTGCTGGTAGTTGTAGATAATTCAAGAAGTGTTGTTGATATAAGTGATGAAACCATAAAAAGAATTGCCGAAGCGGTGGCAAAGATCAGAAACAGAATTATTGAGTAAGTAACAGAAATTTATATTTCAGATTATGATTATCTGAAACTCTCACACAACTGCACAAAACAATTGTAAAGTAAACAATAAAAGCAAAATAAAATGAAAAGATATTTTTTACTCATAGGTTTTATTTTTCTGGTTTTCTCTGGCCAAAGAGCCTTTTCACAATGTGGAGAAGATCTGGTAGATATCTGCCACGGAAAACTTGAAGATGCACGCTTTATAAAAAGCTGGCCCGTTCAATTGCCTGCAAGGGCCAAAGGTGAAACCCTGCCGCAGGTAAGCTTTAAACTTCCTTTAACCAGCGGAAATACTTATAAAATTTTTGCCTGCAACGCCGATGAATACCCGGGAAAGGTAATCATAAGTATTAGAAATCAAAATGATGACCTTGTCGTTACCTCTTATGTTGTGGAACAAAACAGACATATACCCATAATTATGTTCCCCGTTTCCATGAGTGGCATTTACACCTTTAGTTTTTATTTCGAAGATGGAAGAGAGGGTTGCGCTGTAGGGGTGGTATCAATTGCTGAATAACATGATATCATTAACTTTTTGTATTGAATTATCAATATAAACTGTTTTTAAGTAAAACTCGGACTATAAGCACCCGGGTTTTTCTTAGTTTAGCGTACTTTCTCCAAAACAATATATTTCATGAAATCCAGAAAGAAACAAATATTTGTAATTGAAGACAACAAAACTGAAGGAATGTTGCTTAAATTATGTCTTGGTTCGGTTAAAAATGTTACCGTTACCAATTATACTTTTGGGGAAGAGTTAGTAAAAAATCTTGACAAGAAGCCTGAGATTGTAATTGCCGATATGATGCTTCCCGATATTACAGGTGAAGATCTTATTCATACTATAAAAGAAAGCAGCCCTCATACCGAAGTTATTGTTGTATCATCACAAAAAGATACTGACCTCATCGCCAGGGTACAGGAACTTGGAGTATATAATTACCTGGTTAAAAGCGAAACATGCATGGAATCACTCCAAAGAGCCATTGAAGACCTTACTTTTCTTATTGATAATAAGCGGTAGATAAATCACTATATATCAATAATTACCGGGTCCGGAATAATGGTCCCGGTTTTTTGTTTTTAATAAAGTACAAACTGACAGAAATTTACTATTTTTAATCTTTTTTTATTACAGGTTAAGAGAATTTAGTTGTTTGTCTCTGAAAAGAAACATACTGCAGAGTAGTACAATTATTATCAATGCGTTATGAATACAAATATTACAATAATAATCGCTGAAGATGACGAAGGCCACGCTTACCTGATCAAGAGGAACCTTAAAAAAGCAGGCATAGCTAACTCAATA
>JAWOBS010000206.1:0-4281 GCA_046484145.1 Bacteroidales bacterium | reverse complement strand
GACATTACTTACTATGTGCGTGCATATGCTATTAACAGCGATGGAACTTCCTACGGCGGCCAGGAAGAGTTTGCAATTGAAATAGGAGAGGTGTATAATCCGTCAACAGGAGAAATCTGGATGGACCGTAACCTGGGAGCGACCCGTGTTGCTACAAGCAGCATTGATGAGGAAGCTTATGGCGATCTTTACCAGTGGGGAAGAGCAGCCGACGGCCATCAGTTAAGAACCTCTGATATTACTTCTACATTAAGTAACTCAGATAACCCTGGACATGGTGATTTTATCATTGCACCGGAAGAACCTTATGATTGGCGTTCGCCGCATAATGAGAATCTGTGGCAGGGTGTTAACGGAATAAATAATCCTTGTCCTCCCGGATTCAGAATTCCAACCGAAGATGAGTTAAAGGCGGAAATGAACAGCTGGAGCTCTAAAGATGCAGCAGCTGCCTTTGAAGCACCATTGAAATGGGTTTTGGGTGGCAGTAGAGACGAAAAAGATGGCACAATTAATTATGAAACTACCCACGGGTTTTATTGGAATAGCTTTGGCCTCTCAAACTTTTCCGGTTTTATGGCAATCCATGTTGATAATGCATACACAAATTACAGCAACCGGGCAAGAGGAATGTCAATCCGTTGTATTAAAGATTAAATACTGAATACTGTATTAGTAAAGCAATATGTTTTTTATTCGTATTTTTGAGAAACATAAAGTATTATTTACATAGTTATCTTTATAGTTACTTGCATTGTTTATTTTTGGAATTTTGTTTATTAGAAAAATGTTGGATTAGTGATGAAATTGATATTAATAATTGGAGCAGGAAGCTTTATTGGGGGTGTTATAAGGTACTTGATTTCTTTGTTTGTTCATAATAAGATAATGTCGGCATTTCCTTTAGGAACATTAATTGTAAATCTTTTGGGTTGTTTTTTTATAGGCATCGTGTTTGGGTTAATTGATAAAGGGAATGTAAATCAAGAGTGGAAATTTTTTCTTATTACCGGACTACTTGGCGGTTTTACAACTTTTTCAGCCTTTTCTATTGAGACAGTTAATATGCTTAGAGATGGGCAGTTTTTATATGCATCTTCATATATTTTATTTAGTGTTGTTTTTGGAATAATTGCTGCGATGCTAGGCATTTTAATTATTAAAATTGTATAATAATGAAAAATCAACCTAATGCAAAACTTCTGCGTATTTTTATTGGAGAGAATGACAAGTATAAGCACCAGCCATTTTACGAAACAATTGTATTTGAAGCGAAAAAGCAAGGCCTTTCAGGCGCAACAGTGACTCGCGGCATTATGGGGTTTGGTGCAAATTCCAAGACGATTCATACTTCAAAACTTATTGAAATTTCTTCTGATTTGCCTTTGGTTATTGAAATTGTTGACTACAAAAAGAAAATTTATGATTTTGTTAAAACTGTTGAGGCTCTTTTCAAAAAATCGGGATCAGGTGGTATGATAACAATTGAAAATGCTGAAGTTATAAGGTTTAAATCAGGAGAAGACAAATCCTGAACGTTTAATAATAGCAAAATTATTTATGTACAAAGCCTCTAAAAAATTGGCTGTTAAGCTACTGCCAAAAAAACTATTGTTTAGATACGAACTATATTTTCGTTCTGTTTTATATTTTTTCTATAAAGGATCTGATTATAAATGTAATATTTGTGGTAAAAATTTAAGAAAGTTTATTGAGATAAATACTGACAGGCTTTGCCCGAATTGCGGAAGTATTGGCCGCGACAGAAGCTTGTGGTTTTTATTAAATCATAAATATCTGAAACAAGACATTAGTGTATTGGATTTTTCTCCGTCAAGGCCTTTGCAGCGCAAGTTGAACAAAATTTCTGGAATTAATTATAATAGTACCGATAAATCAGGTAATTTTATTGCTGATTTTTCTTTCGATATAACAAATATAGCTGTTGAAGATGAATCTTTCGATCTTATAATTTGCTATCATATCCTTGAGCATGTGATTGATGATCTTAAAGCAATGAAAGAATTATCCAGGGTTTTGAAAAACGACGGATACTGTCTTATTCAAACTCCTTTTAAGGAAGGTGATATTTTTGAGGACAACTCTGTTACATCAAAAAAAGAAAGAGAGAAATTTTTCGGGCAGGATGATCATGTTCGCATTTATTCAGTTAATGGCTTGAAAGACAGGCTCGAAAGATGTGGTTTTAATGTCAGAGTAACTGAAATTAACAAAACTAATGATGCTGCTAAATATGGCTTAAAAAGCCCGGAGCGTGTTTTGGTTTGCGAAAAATAATGATTATAAATCAGATAATTGTTCGGAATATGCCCGCAAGCGACTTCATTATAGAATTTGATTAATTGCCCCATCAAAATATAAAGCTTATTTTTGCAACGGATTTATGAATAGAGTTTAGTGATTTTAGAAGTATATATTATTAATGACAGAAGAGCAAAAAGAGCAGAAATACTTAGATAATTTTCTTTCCAGGGTTGAAGAAGCTATTGTTGAAATACATAAAACCATCAAGTTAAAGAAAGATGAGATTGACGATATATATAGCTTGTACCAGGGCTATGCATAATCTAAATATTACTTATACAGGCAAAATTTCATCCTTTTTATTATAGCTGATTATGAAATGTACTTTGTGTGACTCTGTTTTGAAAAATAAAATTGATGAGTATTTTTATGATTGCCACTGTTGCAGGGCTATTGTAAAAGACAGTGCGTATTATCTGTCGCCGGATGAAGAAAAAGCCAGGTATGAAACTCATAACAATGATGTGGATGATATAAAATATCAAAATTTTACTTCTCCAATTACAAATTATGTACTTGAGCATTTCAGCCATGAACAAAGGGGTTTGGATTATGGAAGTGGGACAGGGCCTGTTATTTCTAAGATGTTGGCCGATAGGAATTACAATGTTCAACAGTATGATCCGTTTTTTAATCCTGATAAAGAATTATTGAAAATCGAATACGATTATATTTTTAGCTGTGAGGTGTTTGAGCATTTTTATAACCCCAAAACAGAGATTGAACGCCTGAGGAAAATGCTTAAAAAGGATGGGCAGCTTATTTTTATGACTCTTTTATATTTTGGACAAAAAGATTTTAAAAACTGGGGTTACAGGAATGATCCTACTCATGTTTTTATATTCCGGGAAGATACTGTTAAGTATATTGCTCAGAAGTATTCTTTTAATATAGAAGCTATGACCGACAGGTTAGTTTGCTTAAAAAAAGTTTGATAATTAATTAGCCATATTTGATGAAAAAAGCTGAACGTTTTAATTTTGTTATAGATTATTTTTCTAAAAATCAGCCTGTTGCAGAAACGGAATTGCGATATGAAGACCCATATCAGCTTATGGTTGCTGTAATTCTATCTGCGCAGTGCACCGATAAAAGAGTAAATATTATCACACCGGCTTTTTTTGAGAGGTTCCCTGTAGCTGAAGCTCTTGCTTTGGCATCGCAGGAGGAAGTTTATGAATACATAAAGAGCTGTTCATATCCCAATAATAAAGCAAAGAGCCTGCTTGGCATGGCAAAAAAATTAATTGATGAATTTGATGGTATAGTTCCTGATGATGTTAATGAACTGATGAAACTTCCCGGTGTTGGAAGAAAAACGGCTAATGTTATTGCTTCTGTTGTTTATAAAAAGCCTGCTTTAGCCGTAGATACTCATGTTTTTAGAGTTTCAGCGCGTATCGGATTAACAACAAATGCCAAAAATCCACTGGAAGCTGAAAGACAACTTCTGAAGTATATACCTGAAGATAAGGTTGCCATTGCTCATCACTGGCTGATACTGCACGGAAGATATACTTGCCTGGCCAGGAAGCCCAAGTGCCATGAATGTGCATTAACTGATGTTTGCAAATTTTTTAACAAAAAAAATTAATAAATTGTAATTCTTAAATACTTTTTCGTTAAATGATATCTTTTATCCCGACTAATTTATTTTGTTTTATATTTTTATCACTTGATAAAAAAGTTGAACATACATAAATGATTGATGTTTATAATTTGTAAAAAAGATAAGTACTAACTAAAACATTGAATTATGACTCATTTAAAACCAGGCGACAAAGCACCGGAATTTTCAGGAAAAGACCAAAACGGTAATATAATTTCACTAAAAGATTTTGAAGGCAAAAAGCTTGTTATCTACTTCTATCCCAAGGATAATACTCCCGGCTGTACTGCCCAGGCATGTAATTTAAGAGATAACTATGATAATATGCTGAAACAAGGTTATGCTGT
>JAWOBS010000165.1:0-11385 GCA_046484145.1 Bacteroidales bacterium | reverse complement strand
TTTTAGCAATTTGTCCTGCTGAAAGACCTCCATTTAGTTATAGAATTGATGGATTAGGGATTGAAACTTGTGTTATAAAAATTAAGAAAATAGCTTCCAAAAGTTTTAAGGGAAAAGGTGTTAATTCAGGTTTCAGAATTATTTATGCACACTTTGAAAAAGAAGAAAAGATTGTATTAATAGAAGTTTATCATAAGTCAGATAAGGAAATAGAAGATAAGCAACGAATTTTTGATAATTTTAAATAGGAAATAAGTTACAATGCCCATCACACCATAATTAGTAATGCGGAGACAACCCGCAATAATGCTGTAGTCTGATTGCTATTAGCAGTTATTATTTGAATCCGGAATTAGTTTAAATGCTTATTTTTATTTGCTATTATAAACATGCTAATAAAAACGAGCAAGAAGAAACCCCAAAAATAATAAAGTAAATTTAGGTTGTTTGCCGGCACAAAATTATAAACGGCAAATGCCATAAATGAGAATGCAATTGAAAGCATTATAAATACAATTGCAACCTTGTCATCCTTTAAACCCAGGTATCCAATATGGTGAGTTGTGTGGTCTTTTCCTCCCACAAAAGGAGAACCGCCTTTTAATATCCTTTTTATAAAAACTGTACTTGTATCAATTATAGGAAGTGCGAATGCCATCAACACACCTGTGATTTGTATCCAGGAGCTGCTTGTGCCTTCAAAATTTTTTCCGTTCCAAAAAAAGATTATGCCCATAGCAGCAAGGAATACACCAATAAACATACTCCCGGTATCACCCATATACATTTTTGAAGGATGCCAGTTGAAAATCAAAAAACCCAATAAGGCAGCTAAAACTCCTATTAACAAAAATGTCATATTATGATGTAAGCCGCTATTATAGATCAAACCTGCTAAAATGCTCAAAATTATACCCACAGAGACAATGCTGGTTATTCCATCCATGTTGTCAAGAAGATTCATAGCGTTCATGATTCCTACAACCCAAAATACAGTCAGGATATAATTAAGTAATTCAATTTCAAAAAAGTTAATATGTATTCCTGTTGCAATGAGAATAACTCCGCATGCAAGCTGTGTGAAAAACTTCAACCAGGGTTTTGTGTTATAAGCATCATCAAATAATCCAAGCAAGAAACCAAGTGTACACACGATAAATACTCCAAGTGACTGCGGATTTAAAAAACAACCCGAAACATTTTTTTCAATAGGAAACATAATTATTGAAAAGAGAAAAATAATAAAAAAAGAGATACCTCCCAGTGCGGGTTTTGAAGTGGAGCTCCAACGGATGATTGCCTCGTTTTGGTTTCTTATGCCAAGAGAACGGACAAACTTCAATAACAAAACGTTAATTACCAGTGAAAAAACAAACGCAGAAACAAAAAATATTGCTAATATAATATTGTACTTATCCATACCTGCAAATCTTCTTAATATTTATTAAAACGGGCTTCGATAATCAGAAAAACAAACTCCCTCTTTGTCTTTTTCCGAAACGATAGGGCTTTCAACTCCCCAGTCAATATCAAGATAATCATCATCCCACTTTATTATTCTCTCACTTTCTTTATTGTATAATCCGCTGCATTTATAAACGAATATTGTGTTGTTTTCCATGGCCAGGAAGGCATGGGCGAAGCCGGGCGGAACCCATAGCATATTATTTTCCTCTGCTGACAATATTACTTTATGGTGTTTGCCGTATGTGGTCTCATTTTTTCTTAAATCAACTACAACATCAAGTGCTTTGCCGCTGGCTACCCTGACAAGTTTGCCTTGTTCATGTGGCGGAACCTGGAAATGCAGCCCCCTTAATACATTTTTTTGAGATATTGATTGATTATCTTGTTTGAATTCATAGTTAATTCCATGTTCTGTAAAAACATTTTTATTCCAACTTTCAAAAAATAATCCGCGATCATCTTTGAATACCTTAGGGTAAATTTCCGTCAAATCTTTGAATCCTGTTTTTACAAACTTCATTATCTGTCTTATTTCTTTTTTATTAGATATTGAAAAACATTAAATACTTTTTTGAAAGGTGAGAATGAATCATTCTCGTTTTCATCGTAATAGTCATATCCGTAATCTCCATAGTATCCATAGGCATAGCCCTTGTCATAACCGTAACTTGAATACTGCTTGTCAACAGAGTTTAAAACAATTGATAAGTTTGGAATTTTGTTTTCTGAAACCAGCCTGTTAACATTTTGAATAAAGATTCGTTTAGAATAATTGGCTTTAAACAAATATATTGGATAGTCGGCCATGATAATACTTTTCATTCCATCTGTTACTATGCCGATAGGTGGGTTGTCAACGATGACATAGTCGTACTTGGATTTAAGATAATCTATCAACTTATCCATATTTTTGTTTAGAATTAATTCTGAAGGGTTTGGAGGAACTGGCCCCGCAGTGATAAAGTCAAGGTTTTTTACTTTGGAATTCCTGATACAGGTGTCAACATTATCTATGCCTGATAGAATAGTGCTGACGCCATTTTTGTTATCAACATTAAAACCATAATGTATTTTCGGTTTTCTCATGTCAAGGTCAATAACAATTACTTTTTTATCACTAAAAGCAATAATACCGGCCAGGTTGAGTGCGAAAAATGTTTTTCCTTCGCTTGAAATTGTAGAAGTTACAGCTACCAGCTTACTCCCCGATGAGTTGTCAATAAACTGCAGATTAGTTCTTATTGAACGCAGTGCTTCAGCAATAATTGACTTGGGTTTCTTTGCAACCAGCAATTGATTTTTTGGCACAGCAGACTTATACCTTGGTATAATTCCAAGAATTGGGGTGTCGGTATGTTTAATGATGTCATTTAGTGATGGTATTTCGTTATAGAATAAATACCTGATAAAAATCAATGCTATAGAAAGAAATATTGCAGCTAATAAACTACTAATGTATATATTTTTTGCTTTAGGGCTTATTGGTTGTCCCGGAGTAGCTGACTTTTCCAATATTATACTTTGAGGTACAAAACCGGCAAGTGATATAGAATGCTCTGCCTTCTTTTCTATCAGTTGATTGTAGAATTTTTCATTGATTGTATAAATTCTTTGTAATCGGCTGTATTCAAGAGAGTTGTATTTGCCGGGCTCATGAGCCAGAAGATTTGAATATTTTTCTATTTTTTCTTCAATTTCTTCTTTTCTTGATTCAATATTGGATTTTAGGATGTCAATACTTTCAATCAGAAACTTTTTTTGTATCTCAATTTGGTAATCTATTGAAGCCACCTGGCTGGAGCTTTGTGTAACTTCATATAAGAGTTTTTCCCTTTCAAGTAATAGATCATGAAGGGATTCAAGCATCCCGGAAATATTGTTTTTAAAATCAACGCCGGCAAGTATTGCCATTAATCGATATGTGTCAACTTCATCGCCGTTTAGCAGATTTTTCTCAATTTCTTCATATACGCTAAGTTCAATCTCTAAAGCAACTAATTGATTCTGAAATTCGTTAAGCCGGTCTTGTAAAGGTGAAAAGTTTAGCTTTGTAGTCTCTGTTATATCATGCTCTTGTCTGAATTCTTCAAGTTCAATTTCTGATTCAGTTAGCTTTTCAGAAACCAATTCAAGTTGCTTGTCAATAAAAGCCAGGATATTATTAGCGCTTTCAGCATTTTTTTCCAAATCATAAATATTGAATTCTTCAGCAATAATATTTACAATATCCGATGTTTTTTGAGCATTTTTTCCTTCATAGGTTATTTTTATTGTTTTTGCTGCAGAATTTAAAACATTGATTTTTATATTGTTAGCATAAGATGAAACAATATGGTTTGGATTGTTAATAACAAAAAAATAAGAGTTGCGGCTGAATAGGTTTTGATAATCTTTTATTGAACTAAAATTTGTGATATTAATCTTGATATCAACGTCAGGTAATTCTTCCCATTTACCTATGCTTATTTCTTTCTTTTTCTCGTGATCACCATTTAAGCTATATGAAATAGTAGCATTCTCACTGTCAATAAAGTCGATGGAAATCGGTTCTCCGTGTATTTGTGAATTTTTAATTTTATAATCAACTATAAATGGAGTGCTTTTGTATAATTCAAAATTCAAAACCCTTCCTTTATTATAATAGCTTACTTCCAAAGGCAGCTTTGATAAAGCCCTTTCTAAAAATACAGAAGATCTGAGAAGTTCAATTTTTTTAGCAATATCATCCTCATAAAGATTTGCTGTAGGTAAAATACTACTTTTTTGAACTTCCGTAGTAATCTGCAAAATTGAAGATGCACGATAAATTGAAGGAGTGTATCTTAAATATAAGTAAGAACCAGATAAAGCTAAAAGAACAAAAATAATAGGGAAAAGGATGTTTCTTTTGGTTATATATAGAAACAGTTTAACGTCAATTTCGTCATTTAAAACAGAAATCTTTTTATTTTCTTTTTTTGTCATATTTATCTAAACAAAGAATACACAATAAGTGCAGAAGTTAATAATGATAAGTATGGAGTTATATGCTCAAGAATTCTCTGTGGAACTTTGGCTCTTGGTTGTACATAAATTATGTCATTTGCTTGTAAAACGAGGTCTGCATCCTTTACACCCTGTATAGTTGACAGGTCGATCAGGAATACCTCCGGTTCGTTAAGGTCGCCCCTGATTAGCTTTACTTTACGAGCTTTCCCATCATCAATGCCTCCTGCCAATGCTAATGCTTCAAATAAGGTTGTATTTGCATTTTCAAGTGTTATGACTTTTGCTGAGCCACCTCTGCCACCCGGAAAAACAATAACACGATTATTTGTAACCTTTATTTTTGCGAAAGGCCGGTTATAATATTTTGAATATTCCTCCTCGAGATGCTTTTCCAGCTCCCGGATAGTCATACCTTCAACATGCGTTCTGCCTATTACAGGAAACTTAACTGTACCATCATGCTCAACAAGATAGTTTGTTTGAGTTCTTTGCTGCTCCGTATGAGGGTTTAAAGGGTCAATTAATTTTTCTCCTTTATTGGTAAAAAGCTTAAAATATAACTCGTCACTTGGAGCCAGTTTGTATTCCTTGACAGGCTCTGCTTCTTCAAATGAAGCATATTCATAATCGGATGGTGTGCGCAACATTTGTTCAGGAGTCAACACCTTGCACGAAGATAAAGCTGTTATCAATATTGCTATAATCAGGAATAATTTTTTCATCGTTTTATAATTTGATGAAGTATGTTAAATGAAGCATTCATGAAATGGTTTGAAAAACCTAACAGGAATGTCCGTTTAATATCTTATAATCATTTTGCTGCCAAAGTTACAAAGGTTTTGCAAATTCATAAAGAAATATTAAACATTAAGTTTTAATATTTAATATTTAGGTTTTTCTTGTGAAAATACGCGGGTTAAGCTTATTTAATGCCTGCTTTGCAGTGTTTAGAAAGGAAATTTTCTTTACCCTGATGAGAATTATAGGGATAATGTGTTTTGCTTTATTAAATATTTTTGAGTTTTTCGTAATAAAAGCTGGACATTTCTTTTACAAGCCTTGTGTAATGAAACTTTTCACCAACAAAGTTCCATCCGTTAGCAGAGAACTCTTTTCTGAGGCTTTCGTTTTCAACAAGTTCACATAGCTTTTCAGCAAATTCCTCAGTATTATTGCTACCGGATAGCAATGCTGTTTTGCCCGGATCTACAACATTTTCTATTCCCCCGACTTTTGTGGAAACAACAGGCTTTCCACTTGCCTGTGCTTCTATAAGGCTTACCGGCGTTCCTTCATTGAGAGAAGTAAGAGCAATAATATCCATTCCTGCATTAACAACATCCATATCTGTCAGCCAACTGGTAAATGTTAATGATGCTTTTTTATAAGGCTCAACACCATTAACAAAATCTATTCCCAGGTTTGTTGCTTCACCCTGAAGCTTTTGCATACATTCTCCATCACCAACTATAAATGCTCTTATTTTTTTGTTGCTCTTGTTTCTTATATTATTAAAAGCATTTAAAAATAAACTGTGGTTTTTTATTGGAACCAGCCTGCCTATTATACCTATGGCAATTTCATCTTCTTCTAATAAATATTTTTTACGGAATTCCAACCTCTTCATTAATGTGTCTTCTCTGAACTTGCCAAGGTCAAAACCCAGGGGGATAACCTTAACCTTGTCGTTTTCACATATCCTGTATTTATTAACAAGATCATCTTTTTGTTTTTCACTTATTGCAATTATTCCGGAACTTTTACTGGCAAGCATTCTTTCTAATCGTTTATAGAAAGATGACTTCCAGTGATTGAAGTAGGAATCGAAGACATGCCCGTGGAAAGTATGAATTATTACCGGAACTTTGCAGCTTGCCGCTGCCTGCCTGCCCAATGCGCCTGCCTTAGAAGCATGAGTGTGGACTATGTCAGGTTTGAATTCGTTAATGATTTTTTTTATTGCTTTAAAAGCCTGGTAATCTTTTGCAGGAGATATTTCTCGTCGCATCTGGGAGATTATCACCGGTTTTATTCCAAGGTTGCTAACAATAAACTCGGAATTTTTTTCGGATTGATCATTACTTCCACCCACAAGAAGAGTTTCAAACTCAGGCTCCATATATTTTGTAAGGTAAGCTGCATTGTAAGTTGGGCCACCTAAGTTAAAACGGTTCAATATCCTTAAAATTCTGGGCATTGCAGTGATTATAATTTAATGCAATATTACAAAAAAATGCTAACATACTTGACAAGTAAGCCGGGCTTATAATTCCCATTTTTTCCAGCAATGCTGGAAAACAATTAATGCCCATATGCTTGCAGGTGAGTCCTCAGGATTAGAGGAAAATAATTTTTTCTTAAGATTGTTAATAACCTTATAATTGAAAATATTTTGTTCTATAATGAAGTCTTCTGATAAAAGGTCATTTTCAATCAGATCCTTTAATTCTGTCCTGAACCACTTTAAAAGTGGAACTTCAAATCCATGTTTTGGCCTGCTTATGATTTCTTCGGGAAGAATACCTCTGAATGTATCTTTAAGTATCTTTTTTCTTGAGTTTTTATCTATTTTGTAATTAATTGGCAAGGAAAACACGAAATTAACTAAATCGTGGTCAAGGAGTGGTGTTCTTACTTCCAGGGAATTTGCCATAGACATCATGTCAACCTTTGTAAGCATGTCGCCCGGTAAAACCATTGACATGTCCTGCAATAAAACTCCCTGCATATTGTCGGCATGTTCTATCTTATCTAATATCTCTGATTTTCTTTTTTGTAAAATCTCTTTGTCTATATTGCCTAAAAGATAGCTCACTGCCGTTTGATCATTTGAATATCCGGCCCATTGCCAGTATCTTTCGCTTGCAGAAAGTGATAAGCCTTTGCTGAACCTGTTGATTTGCCTGATTTTATTTAAGATTTTATTATTTCTCGATTGAGGCAAATTACCTAATACAGGAGAGAGTAGTTCGAGTACTTTATGAGAAAATTTGTTTTCTCTTGCTTTGAACTCAGCCATATGCTTGTTATAACCGCCAAACATTTCATCAGCACCATCACCGGAAAGTGCAACAGTAACTTTCTGACGGGTTTCCCTGCTTAAAATATAAACCGCCAATGCTGATGAGTCTGCAAAAGGTTCGTCAAAATAATCCAAAACCGGATAAAGGCAATCAAGCAAGTCGTTGTGGTTTAACATAAAGGCAGTATGGTCTGTCTTATGCATTTTGGCTACTTGCTGCGCATAATTAGTTTCATCAAACATTGGTTCATCTTTAAAGCCAATGCTGAATGTTTTGAGGTCAGGTTTATGTCTTGCCGCCAGCGCCGCTATAATGCTGCTGTCAATTCCTCCGCTAAGGAATGAACCTAAAGGTACGTCAGAAACAAGTCTCTTTTGTACTGCTGCTTCTAACTTTTCTGCAAGCGTTGTTTTTGCATCTTCATATGATAAGCTTCTGTATTCCGGGATATTGTCTGATATTTCGTAGTAATTGTTTAAAGAAATACCACTGGAACTTGCCCAAATGTAATGTCCGGGAGACAGCTTGTAAACATTTTCAAAGATACTGTTATTGCCAGGTACATAGTTGAGATGCAGGTAATTAGCAAGTGAATACTTGTCAATCTTTTTTTCAATGCCCAAAGCTATCATAGCCTTCATCTCAGAAGCAAATATGAATTGGTTGCCATCAAAACTATAATAGAGTGGTTTTATTCCAAATCGATCCCTGGCAACAAAAAGGTTCTTTTCGGCATTGTCATATACGGCAAAAGCAAAAAAGCCCTGAAGGTCATCCAAGCATTTTTCTTTCTTTACAATAAAATTGTGCAATAATACTTCTGTATCGCTGTTGGTTTTAAACTCAACTCCATTATTGATAAGTTCTTTCCTGATGTTTCTGAAATTATATATTTCTCCGTTAAAGACAATGGTGTATCTTCCTGATGGGTCATTGAATGGTTGGTTTGCCGCACTGCTGGTGTCTATTATTGCTAATCGCGAATGCCCTAAAATAGCTTTGCCGGGAAAAAGCTTTATGTCATTATGCTCCGGACCCCTGTTAACAAGAGACTCTACAGCTTTTTTTACAGCTGCAGAGTCTTTCCTGATATCAGTTTCTTGTTTATAATAAATACCGCAAATACCGCACATTTATCCAGCTTTAATTACATATGTATTACTTCATCGTATGCAGCTGCTGTTGCTTCCATAATAGCTTCTGACATAGTTGGGTGCGGATGTACAGATTTAATAATTTCATGTGCGGTGGTTTCAAGTTTCCTTGCTACAACTGCCTCTGCTATCATTTCTGTAACATTTGCGCCAATCATATGTGCCCCGAGAAGTTCTCCATATTCTGCATCATAGATAACTTTTATAAAACCATCTTTGTTACCGGAAGCACTTGCTTTGCCGGAGGCCGTAAATGGGAATTTACCTACTTTAATCTCATATCCTGCTTCCTTAGCTGCTTTCTCAGTGTAACCAACGGATGCAACTTCAGGGGAGGTGTATGTACATCCGGGGATATTATTATAATCTATTGGTTCGGGATTATGTCCGGCAATTTTCTCAACACAACAGATGGCTTCTGCTGGTGCAACGTGTGCCAGTGCCTGTCCCTGCACGATATCTCCAATAGCATAATAACCTTCAACATTTGTACGATAAAACTCATCAACCTTTACTTTGCCTTTTTCTACTTCTATGCCAGTATCCTCAAGGCCGATGCCTTCTACATTAGTAGTAATTCCAACAGCCGAAAGAATAATATCTGCTTCAATTATTTCTTCACCTTTGCTGGTTTTTACAGTGGCTTTGCATTTGCTGCCCGAAGTGTCAACAGCTTCTACAGTGCTTGATGTCATGACTTTCATGCCTGATTTTTTGAAAGCCCTGCCAAGATTTTTTGAAACTTCTTCGTCTTCCAAAGGAACTATTGTAGGCATAAATTCAACGAGTGTAACTTTTGTCCCTATACTATTATAAAAATATGCAAACTCAGAACCGATAGCACCTGATCCTACAACTATCATTGATTCAGGTTTTTTCTCAAGAGTAAGCGCCTCCCTGTATCCGATTATTTTCTTGCCATCTTGTTTTAGGTTGGGAAGTTCCCTTGATCTGGCACCTGTTGCAATGATGATATGATTTGCACTGTATTCCGAAGTTTTTCCATCATTGTCTTTAACTTCTACCTTTTTTTCAGGCTTTATTTTTCCAAAGCCTTCTATTACATCTATTTTGTTTTTCTTTAAGAGAAACTGTATGCCCTTGCTCATGTTAGAAGCAACTTCACGACTACGTTTTACCATTGCAGGGAGGTCAGCTTTTGGGTCTTCGTTAATAGAAATACCGTAGGATTCTGCATGTTTGAGGTAATTAAAAACTTCTGCGCTTTTTAGCAAGGCTTTTGTTGGAATACATCCCCAGTTTAGGCATATACCGCCTAGTTCGGCTTTTTCAACAATAGCGGTTTTCAAACCTAGCTGTGAGGCTCTGATTGCGGCTACATATCCGCCCGGGCCGCTACCAATTACTATTAGATCGTAGTTCATATTTTTGGAATTTATTTTATTATAATGTTTGTTTTAAAAAAAATAAAGCTAATATGCTTATTATCGTTTCATTATATTGGCTATTTCCTTTATCAAATCCGGCTCTTTTTCACATGCATTTCCAACAACAATAATATCAGCACCTGCTTTCCATATCTCAGCTGCTTTCTTTCCATCTCTTATACCTCCACCAACAATTAAAGGTATGGAAATGTTTGCTTTTACATTGTTTATCATTTCCGGCCTGATACTCTTCTCTGCGCCACTACCGGCATCCATGTATATTAATTTGTGACCCAGCATCTCACTTGCCATAGCTGTACAAACTGCTATATCAGATTTACCTGATGGTATAGGTACTGAGTTACTCATATAAACAACGGAAGTTAGTTTTCCGCTTTCAATAAGCATATATCCACATGATATTGTTTCAAGGCCTGATCGTTTTATATGTGGAGCGGCAATAACGTGATTTCCAATTAATAATTCCGGATTTCTACCTGAAATAAGCGAAAGCAAAAGCAGTGCATCAGCATTCTGATTAACTTGAAACACACTGCCGGGGAAAATAATCACAGGGATTTCTGTTAAAGATTTAATCAAAATAATGCTTGATTCAAAGTTGCAACCCTCAATCAGGCTGCTACCAACAAAAATATAATCAACTTTGGTGGTATTGCAAATACTTACAGTTTTCTTTATGCTATCAGCATCTGATTTGTCCGGGTCAATCAAAACTGCCAGTTGCTTTTTCCCTTGCTGCGTTGCTTCAACCAGTTTTTTGTAAACCTCCATTGTGCATTTATTAATTTTAGATTCACAAAGTTAATGCTTGTGCTAAAACAATAGTAATAATTGAAGATAAAAATATTTTCTTTAGATTTTTAGAAAATCCCAACTCCCGAAGGAATTGGAAACTGCCGGGTAAAGAGCGCAACAAACCCGAAGCTGGAAGTTCCTATCGGAAACTTTCGGTTCTGGTGGATTTCGTCATTCCCCCGCTCGTCATTCCGACCGTCAGGGAGATATCCCGTTGTTCCATGCACGTCATTTCGACCGTAAGGGAGAAATCCCGAGGATTAGCGTGACTGCTTCTTTTAAACACCGCTTTTAACCAGCATTCCCTGATTTTAACGGGATTTCTCGCTGACGCTCGAAATGACGTGTGTTCTATTACCAAAGCTTTCAACAGCCCTTTCCTGTTTTCAACAGGATGCTTCGCCGATGGCTCAGGATGACAAATCCCTGTGTTTATGCGCACACTCCTAGTATTGGCCGGGCTTGACCTGTCCATTTTGGGGCAAATGTTTTCACAAAAACAAGCTGATTTGTCAGTATGACTTAATACCATGATAATTTGGGGTTTCG
>JAWOBS010000153.1:0-2595 GCA_046484145.1 Bacteroidales bacterium | reverse complement strand
TATTGGAAGCCAAGTAACCAATAGTGAAAAAGGTAGAAGCGATCTCACTGCTATTGATGATAATGGGAATCTTGTTCTTATCGAGATTAAGCGTGATATAGAGGATATTAAGGCTAGAAAAGAAGAACTAGAATTTCAAGCAATTCGTTATGCAGCAGGATATGCAAAGATCAAGACACCTGAAGGATACCCGATACCCGATACCCATCAGTAATTCTCTTTTAGAAACTCCTTAAACTCATCATAATCATTAGGCAAATGAGAATAAGATTCTTCTTCATTCTCGATTTTCTGCAAGCTTGGAGGCAATTCCGGATCAATTTTCAGTATCTCGTTTATTTGCTCCGGAAATTTTGCTGGATGAGCTGTTTCAAGAGAAACCGAGAGTTGTCCCGGCGAATGAGGATGGGTAGCAAAAAACTGCTGTAGTCCCGCCCAGCCAACTGCTCCATGAGGTTCTAACAACACAGAATATTGTTCATAAACATCCTTTATAGTATCTTTAGTCTTTTCATCACTAATGCTAACGGCAAACAGCTCTCTTCTCATTTGCTCATAATCCGGGAAGCTTTTAATTTTCCCGTTTTCATCCATTACGCCTCCATAAAGAGCTATCAACCTCGACAAATTACTTGGATGCCCTACATTCATTGCACTTGAAATACAGTTTTTAGATGGTTCTATCTTACTATACTTCTCTTCCTCCAATAATTTCGGAAATTCATCATTCTCATTTGTTGCTATTACAAAGCGCTTAATCGGCAGCCCCATATTTTTTGCAAGC
Organism: Bacteroidales bacterium; assembly: GCA_046484145.1. Lineage (GTDB taxonomy): Bacteria > Bacteroidota > Bacteroidia > Bacteroidales > UBA7960 > PWND01. The sequence goes on along the minus strand of JAWOBS010000153.1, from coordinate 1,811 downwards.
ATTCCACCCATCATATCGCCAAAATTTCCTGACGGTACTGAAAATACTATTTGCTCATTTTCATTTTCTTTGAGCTTTGCATAAGCATAGAAATAATAAACACTTTGAGGGATAAGCCTTCCTATGTTTATAGAATTAGCAGATGACAGATTAAGATAATCAAGTTCAGGGTCAGAAAAAGCTTTCTTAACCATTGCCTGGCAATCATCAAACTTACCTGTAAGGGAGATTATCTTAACATTTTTACCCAGTGTTGTCATTTGCTTTCTTTGTCTGGCTGTCACCTCATTTTCGGGGAACAACACAACAACCTCAATATTATCAAGGCCATAGAATGCGTTGGCAATAGCACTTCCCGTATCTCCGGAAGTAGCTGTTAATATAAGCAGTTTCCTGTTTTCAATCTTAAGATAATAATTCATAAGCCGTCCCATCATCCTGGCGGCAAAATCCTTAAATGATGCTGTCGGGCCCTGGTCAAGCCTCATAACATACGCCCTGTTATGCACTTTTTCCAGGGGGACATCAAAGTTATATGCATCAGAGGTAATCCTTTTTAACTCATCATCAGGCAATTGTCCATTAAGAAAATGCTTAGTAACATGATAAGCAATTTCATGATATTCCATGCCGGAAAAGCTATTAATAAGCTCCTGTGATATTTGGGGTATTCTCTGAGGCATATACAAACCCCTGTCGGGGGCCAGGCCTTTCAATAGTGCTTCTTTAAAGCTGGCTTCCGAAGCTTCAAGATTTGTTGAATAATACTTAATTGTTTGCATTGTTACTGATAAGGATAAATAAACACAATAATCTTATTTTAAATTTGCTGAAGAGGCACCGCCTGATGAGTATTCAGGGAAGCTTACCGGATACTTTTTACCATCCAAAACCTCCAGGGCTCTGCTGATATCGGCAATAATATCATCAGGATGTTCAGCACCAACGCAAAGCCTGATAAGATTTGCGGGAATACCTGCTAATTTTCTGCCCTCTTCACCTTGTTGCTGATGTGTGGAAATAGAAGGTATGGTAGCGACAGATTTGATTCTGCCAAGGTCAGTTGCTCTCCATATTCTTTGGAACCCATCAAAAACATCTCTTGTATCCTGAGCTGAGCCTTTAATTCTAAAAGACATTAAATGCCCGTAGCGATTTACTTTTTTATTATATAAATCATCAACTTCAGAATCAACAAGGAACATATATTTTTTAGCAAGATCGTGCAAAGGATGAGTTTCAAGGCCGAGATAATCAACACCTTCGATATGTTTATGTGATTCGAGGAATTTGGCTACTTTCATCGTGTTGCGGCTAACCAGGTCAATACGAGAACGGATAGTCCTTATATCATTCAGCGCAAGCACGGCATTCATCGGAGAAATATTTGGTCCATTATCTCTGTTTGGCAATAATTTCAGATAAGTACAAAAATCCTCTTTCATTGCATCATTGTCAATATTAGTTGTGATATTCTTTTTTGCAATAATAGCACCTGCAATACCGAATCCACTGGAAAATAATGATTTTGTAACCGACTGCACTACAATGTCTGCGCCATGTTCCAAAGGCCTTAATAATGCAGGAGTTGCAACTGTAGAATCAATAATCAACGGAAGATTATATTTATGAGCAAGGTCTGCAACTTTTTTTATATCAAAAAAGCTTTGAGAGGGATTACTTGGAAGCTCACCATAGAGAAACCTTGTGTTTTCGTCAATTTTTGATTCCCATTCATTAATATCAGTTGAGTTTACAACTTTTCTCCATTCAACATTCTTTTCTTCATCTTTTCTGACAGAAAACTGCTG
>JAWOBS010000122.1:0-3334 GCA_046484145.1 Bacteroidales bacterium | reverse complement strand
CCGTTTTGCTAAATAAAGTCGGTTCTTTACGTCAACCGCGCGTATATTGTTAAGGTTGCGTGGTCCAAATATAATTATAATGAACTTCATATTTTTTCGGAAAATACTGAAAAAAGTCTTTTTTTAATATAGTTTAATATGAATTTTGTTTTATTTCATTATTTCTAAACTTTGTTGTCCCGTAAAGATTACGAGATTTCTCCCTTCGGTCGAAATGACAGGACATCCATGGGTTTTATCAGGATGGGGTTGGTGGCGGCTTTGCCGCCACCAACCCCATTTTTCCAACATAAGTGCTTGTCATTCCGAACGTAACGAAGTGGAGTGAGGAATCTCGTTTTAAAACTAGCTCGTTATTTTCGATTTACCGGACAATAATGATTTCTAAAAAAATAAAAATAATTTGTTTTTAAATAATCCAAATAAGTGACAAATAAGTAATGTCACCATTAAAAAAAATATTATTTTAGCATTTATTGTTTAGCTTTATTATAAACATTCAAACATGAGCATTAAAAGTAATAAAAGTATAATTTCCCAGTTTACAATTACAGGATTTTTATTAGGCTTATTATTCCCTATAATAGCTGTTATTATTGAGATGTCTGTAAAAGGACTTTCCTTTTCATTGCAGAATATTGCATTTCTTTATCAGAATACCCCAACATTATGGATTATTAATTCCGCCCCGGTTATTATTGCCATTACAGGTTATTTAATTGGAATGAGGTTTGCCGGGAAAAATTCTGAAATACTTAAAGGTGCTGATAAGGAAAAAAAGAAAGCTGAACATATCCTGTTATTTACTGAGAAACTGGCTCAAGGCAATATTGATGTCCAATATGATGAAGAGGAACAAGAGGGCCTTGGCGACGAAATTGCACAATCACTTGTGAAACTAAGGGATCACCTTAGAAAAAGCAAAGAAGAAGAGGAACTTAGAAAAAAAGAAGAGTATCAAAGAAGCTGGGCAAACGAAGGCCTTGCAAAATTTAGTGAAATAGCAAGGCAGAACAATGACGACTTGCAGGCACTTTCTTATAATATCATTTCAAACCTGGTAAACTACCTGGATGCAAAACTTGGTGGTGTGTTTTTATTAAATGATGAAAACCCTGACGATAAGCATTTCGAACTTACCGCTTGCTATGCTTTTAACAGGAAAAAATATTTAAATAAAAGAATTGAATGGGAAGAAGGATTGATAGGTGCATGTGCTATTGAAAAAGAAACAACATACCTGACTGATATCCCTGACGAGCACATTAAAATCACCAGCGGACTGGGGGAAACAAGGCCAAGAGCGCTCCTGCTTGTACCCTTAATTGTTAATGAGGAAGTCCACGGTGTGCTGGAAATAGCTTCGCTAAATAAATTTGAGACATACCAAATAAGTTTTGTTGAGAAATTGGCAGAAACTTTAGCTTCCGTTATATCCAGCGTAAAAATAAACCTGCATACAGCCAAGCTTCTGCAAGAATCACAGGAAAAAGAAAAAAAGCTGCGTGTAGCTGAAGAGGAAATGCGTAACAACCTCGAAGAATTAAATATTGCTAAAGAAGAGGCAGCCAGGCAAGGCGAAATGCTTGCTAATTTCACAAATGCAGTGAATCATACTCTTGTAAGAGCTGAATACAATACTGATGGAGTATTGCTATATGCTAATACCCGCTTTCTTAATAAACTCGGTTATTCCAGCAACAAAGAGGTTGAAGGCCAGCATATTTCAATATTTATTAACGAAAAAGACAAGCAATGGTTCTTCAAAATATGGGATGAGCTTGCTAAAGGCGGTAAACACTTTGAAGGTGACATGAAGCATGTTACCAAACAAGGACATGATTTCTGGTCGATGGCCACTTATACCTGCGTAAGAAACCCCGATGGAACCATAGAAAAAATACTCTTCCTTGGTATAGACATCACTGAACAAAAGAAACAAAACCTTGATTACGAAGGTCAGGTTGATGCACTGAATATGTCTAACCTTAAAGCAAGCTTCGATGCTACAGGCCGCTTTATGGATTCAAATAAGAAATTTCTGGACACCTTAAACCTTATTCCACAGGATATTAAAGAAAAGGGTGTTTTTGATTTATTAAAAGGCGACTTCCTTAAGGATATCAGAGCTGCATGGAAAAATATTCTAAATGGCATACCACATGAATGCCAGCTTAAATATATTGTTGACAACAATAATGAGAAATGGCTGCATGGTACCTTCACTGCTGTTAATGACATGTACGGAGAAGTTGCCAAAGTAATATACCTTGCTTCTGACATTACAGAAAGAAAGCTTATTGAAATTGAAAATATTAAAAAAACCGAGCAGCTTCTGAAACAAGAAGAGCAATTAATAAATCAGCAAGAGCAAATTAAAAAGCAACACGAAGATTTCAAAAAGCAAACCGAACAGAACATTAAAGCTATTAAAGCCGAAAAAGAACGCAATGAAAAAACCCTTGAGGGAGCACTCGATGCCATTGTTACCATGAATCACAATGAAGAGATTGAGTTGTTTAACAAAGCAGCTGAAGAGCTATGGAAGGTGAGCAAAAGAGATGTGCTGGGTAAAAATATCAGGGTTATTTTACCTCCACCATATAGTGAATCAAAAGACGGTGAAGTGACAAAATTCTTACAGTCACCGGACAACCATCTAACAGGAAGAAGAACCGAGGTAAACATTGTAGATAAAAACGGTGAGGAAATTCCTATTTTATTAACCCTTTCAGGTGTTAAGATAGGCAATGAATATACCTATACGGCATTTATACAAAATATATCAGTGGAACTTTTCTAATTTTTAGGAGTAGTAAATATTTCTGAAAGTAGTTCTTGCATTTTTTCGATGGTAAAAGGCTTGGTTAAAACACCATTGTATCCATAGGTATCATGATCTCTGAAAAAGCTCAATGAACCATGTGAAGAGGTTATTATCACAGGAATATTCCTTTTGTTATCCTTAAGATTTTCACGGATATATTTTACAGTTTCAAAACCATTTCTTACCGGCATTTCAATATCTAAGAGAACCAGGTCATAATTATTGGTAATTATCTTTATTATTGCATCTTCGCCATCAACAGCATGATCAAAAGTATGCCCAAGGCTCTCTAAGATTACACTCATCCTCAAACGATTTGTGTACATATCATCAGTGATCAATACCTTCATTTTATTATTATTAAATTATTTTGCCCTGAGTATTATATGCTGTATAATAAATATCCTTTAAAACGCCAAACCTTCCTCTTGGGCACATGGCCAAATTTGATTCTCCAAGGCCCGGACTCCGAAGTAAAAGGGCCAGTGAAAAGATGCTGGCCGAGAG
>JAWOBS010000093.1:0-10927 GCA_046484145.1 Bacteroidales bacterium | reverse complement strand
GCATATAATAACGGCATCTTCACAATTTCTATAGCTGAATGCACCGGTGATTGCATCAATAATATGACTTCCTGCAAGCCTTTTTACATCGGGAAAACCTTCAATATCCAGCTTCGGGAAACCCGGTGATTCATTAGCAATTAAGATTCTGAGTATTGTTGCATTATACAAAACTCCACTATCCTGAGCCTGTCTCACTACCTCTTTAAGAACAGCAACAAACACCCTGCAATGATATGATGAGCTCATAAATTCAGGGTTAAGTGCGGGGCTTTCCAGTGACTTCACAGGAGGTAACTGGGCAGTGTCTCCAATCAAAACTAATCTGCAGTTTTCGCCACCATAAACATAATCGACAAGATCGTCCAGAAGATTTCTGCCTGCAAATAATTCTTTATTATTCATATTGCTGCTTGCTGAAATCATGGAAGCTTCATCAACAAGAAAAAATGTATTCTTATGCTTATTTTCAATAAGCCTTAATCCTGAGACGCCTTCCTTGGTTGCATTAATTCTGTATATTTTCTTATGGATAGTAAAGGCTTTTGTCCCTGAATACGCAGCCATAACTTTAGCAGCTCTGCCCGTTGGAGCCAAAAGTACAGTCTTTGCATTTATTAAAGGTAATGTTTTAACAAGATTAGACACTACAGTTGTCTTCCCTGTACCGGCATACCCTTTAATTATAAACATAGAATTTTCATCTCTTTGAAATGCAAACTCTGCAATGCGGTTTAGCAATTCAATTTGATCAGCGGTGGGCTTATAAGGAAATTTTTCGATTAATATTTGTGCAAAAGAACTAATATCCATGCTATAAAATTACAAGATTAGAATGGATAACCAATACCTAAATTATAATTAAAATCTCTATAACTGGAAATTTGAATATCCCATCTCTCTCCCGGTGATTTGGCAGGGTCTCTAAGAGGTAAGCCAATATCAAACCTAAATATAAAAAAATCAAAATCCAGCCTAATGCCAAAACCTCCTCCTATGGCAATATCATCATAAAACTTATCAAACAAAAATTCACCACCTTCAAAATCAGGATTTTCCTGGACAAACCATACGTTACCTGCATCGACAAAGAACGCACCATGGAAAAAGCTATATATAGGGAATCTATATTCAACATTTCCTTCTAATTTAATATCACCGTATCTGTCAAAACTTGCTTCAGACTCTCCCCGGTAGCTTCCGGGCCCAAGGCTATATATCCGCCATGCCCTAATACTATTGGCACCGCCACTATAATAACTCTTAACAAAAGGCAACACATCAGCATTTAAATATGGAACTCCGATCCCTGCCATAGCCCTAAAAACGAGAGCTTGCTTTTTGCCTAAATACCTGTAGTATCTATAATCAGCATCACCTTTTACAAATTGGGCATAAGGAATATTAAAAATTCTATAATGTCCTAAATTATCTTTCGACAAATTCAATGCTTCTGAAGCCAGGTATAATACGTTGCCTGAAGTTTCAAAATTTGTTCTCAGATAAACAAAATCAATACTTTTACCCGGCTTTTGTGTATTATACTCATAAGTGTATCTTAGTCCGGCAGTTAGATGATTTCTGAATCGACTTAATATCAAAGGGTTAGAATCGGGAATATTGTCTCTTAAAATAGAATCATTAAAAATCCTGATTGTACTAATTTCAATAGGAGTAACATAGTGCCGTTTTATTTTTGTTTCACTCCATTCAAAACCATAGTTAACATTAAATACATACCTTGTATAATCGGGCCTTTGGCGGTAATTAATACCTGTCATTATCATACTTTTTGGCCGTGCTCTTTGAGAGAGCCTGCCCTCAGCGATAGGCAATAAAAGTTTTGGAAATTCAATACTCGCTTCAGCTCCTGTTTCAAAGGTATTAAAAGGCAAAGATTCAAAAACAGGAGCTCCTTCACTATCTCCTACCATTTCAAGTGCACCTTTGATTCTAAAATTAAAAATTTCAGCACCTCTGAAAATATTACGGTTCTGCAGAAGCAAGTTTGCTCCAAACCCAAGATTACCGGCAGTATTTAGGCCTTCAGCCTCAATAGAATAAGCAACACTGGGAGATCGTGAAAGTTGAATTCTTGCATCCAATAATCCAATAGTATCACTAGGATTAATATTATCATATTTTTTTTCTGACTCTTTGAAATTAACATTTACATAACGGAAATTCCTCAAGCCTGTCAAATAGGTATAGGTTCTTTCAACACTACGAACACTGTATTTATCACCGGGTTTAAAAACAATATTTCGTGTAATAACTTTAGGTCTAATCCTTAACGGATTATCATGAAAGAAATAATAATTATCGCCATTTTCATCAGTACTTACAGTTGTTGTGTCAGAATATGGATGGTCGCCTCTCAAGGCACTATATTCAGGAAAGATATTTACTTCTGATATAAAAAACCTTCTGTGTCTTTTTTCAACAACCGAATCACGATAACCTGATACCGGCACAACAGGATTGCTAAAAAGAATATTAACATCAACCTGTTTTTGCCCAACAGTGGTATCCGCCCTATATGTTATAAAGTCACGATTAAACTCAAAAAAACCTTCATTTCTCAACTTACGCGATATTCTTTCCCTTTCTTTTTGAAAAACATCAGCATCATAATTTTCATTACGATTTATCAAGGAATTAACAGTGTCTTCTTTTACAAAACCTCCTAAAAATGGATCTTCGATAGTATATTCAAAATCACGAATTGTATATGGCTCATTTCCAACAATATAATAATTAACCTTCATCTTACTTTCTGTCACCTCATTTTCTTCATACCATACACGGGCATTAAAATATCCCTTACTCTGCATATAAAGCTCAAACTGATTAAGGGTATTCTGGGTAAGAACAGGGTCGTAAATTACAGGGGCTTCACCAATTGTATTCTTCATCCATCTTTTAAACCGGTTTTCTTTACCTCTGTCAGCCATCAAATAAACACCCAGGTGAAATCTGAGAAATCCAAGTATCTTTCTGTTTGGAGTTTGCCTGATATATCTTTTTAATTCAGAAGTTTTAACTTCAGCATCTTCAATTTCAACTTTGTTCTTTACAAGCAAGTACTGGCTTTCATCTATATGTCTTTTTACACTACATGAAGATGCAAACAAAGCTATAAGAGCTATAAAAACAACAAACGTATATGTATTAAATATCTTTTTCACAGGGGGAATAAAAACATTAACTTCACCAAAATTAGCTATTCTGTATCAAATAAACATCAAAAGTATCTCAAATAACTATTATTAACAATTAACGCTTAACAAAATTAAAAATTTTAATTGGGTAAATTATTAACTTTGCCATTCCAAAAAAAACGACATGACATTAATAAAATCTATATCAGGAATCAGGGGAACAATAGGAGGCAAAGCCGGCGAATCATTAACTCCAATTGATTTGTTAAACATATCAATTGGATACGGCAGATGGTTAATGAAAAGGTTTCCCGAAGAAAGAATAAAAGTAGCTATTGGCCGTGATGCAAGAATATCCGGCAGGATGGTAAGCAACATTATTGCATCGGCATTGAACTCAATTGGCATTGATGTAGTAGATGGAGGTTTAGCAACTACACCAACTGTTGAAATGGCAGTAACGGAATTGAACGCACAAGGTGGAATAATAATAACAGCCAGCCATAATCCAAGAAACTGGAATGCACTAAAATTGCTTAATGAAAAGGGTGAGTTTTTATCTGCCACAGACGGGAAGGAAGTGCTCAGCTTATCAGATAAAGGAAATTTTGAATTTGCAACTGTAGATAAGCTAGGCAAGTTGGTAACCGATGACACATGGCTTAAGATGCATATTAAAAAAGTACTGGAACTTCCTTTAGTTGACAAAAATGCTATTGCAAAATCAAATTTCAAGGTAGCTATCGATGGCGTTAATTCAGTTGGAGGCATTGCTATTCCTGAGCTACTTACTGCCTTGGGTGTCAAGGAAGTAACAAAGCTTTATTGTGAACCTAATGGAATATTTCCTCACAATCCGGAACCTCTTCCTGAGTACCTGACCGAATTATCGGCTGAAGTTGCCAAGCGCAATATTAATTTGGGTTTAGCTGTTGACCCTGATGTTGACAGGCTTGCTATTATTTGCGAAGATGGTGAGATGTTTGGCGAAGAATACACTTTGGTTGCAGTTTCTGACTACATTTTACAGCATACACCCGGCAATACAGTTAGCAACCTGAGCTCTACTATGGCATTAAAAGATGTAACAGAAAAGCACAATTGTGATTATTACTCATCAGCTGTGGGCGAAGTTAATGTTGTTGAAAAAATGAAAAACGTTAATGCTGTTATTGGTGGAGAAGGTAATGGAGGTGTAATATATCCTGAATTACATTATGGACGTGATGCACTTGTTGGTGTTGCTCTTTTTCTGACATATCTTGCAAAATCCGGAAAATCATGCAGCTTATTAAAAAAGACTTTACCGGAATATCATATGTCAAAAAACAAAATTGAACTATCTCAAGACTTTAACATTGATGATGTTTTAAACAAAATTGCAGAACAATATAAAAAGTTTGAGATTAACAATGAAGATGGCATTAAAATAATTTTTGACAAAGAATGGGTGCATTTAAGAAAGAGCAATACAGAACCTATAATAAGAATATACTCCGAAAGTGACAGTGAAGTAAAAGCTGAGCACCTGGCTCAAAAAATAAAAGATGACATCAGGGAGATAATGCGCGGTGATGCAGATTGATGAAACAATGCAAAATTACTTTGCCAAATTCTTAAAAAGATACGAGATAAACAAATACAGAATTTATCAACAATAGGTAAAAAGCACTATTTCGTATTATTTTTCAGAAATCCGGGGCGAAACAATATCAGTTACCACCTGCAGTGCCTGCTCAATTTTTTTAATATTTTTAATTGTAAGACTAAGCTTGCCATTAGTTTCTTTCATACGGGAAAGGCGGTGATTATTCTGGACATATTCAAGAACCCTTCCGAACTCAGGGCTTTGATAGTAAGCAGATTCCTTATCAGAAATAAAAAACCCAATAAAAACACTTCCTTTGAGAACTATCTTTTCAAAGCCTGCTTTCTTTGCATACCATCTTAGCCTGACAGCGTTAAACAGATCAATAGTAGGTTCCGGAATATCGCCAAAACGATCTTTCAGCCTATCAGCAAAATTCTCCAGTTGTTCTTCATTTTCAAGACTGTCAAGTTCTTTATACAAACTTAAACGTTCTTCAATATTATAAACATAATCAGTCGGTATTAAAAGTTCCATATCGGTTTCCAACTGGCACTCCTTAACAAATTCAGAAGGTTTATTATCATCGGCAAAAACACTTTTATACTCCTTCTCTTTTAATTCCTGGAGTGCTTCATCAAGGATTTTATGATACATGTCATAACCTACTTCGGAAATAAAGCCGCTTTGCTCGGCTCCAAAGATGTCACCGGCTCCCCTGATATCAAGGTCGCGCATAGCAATATTAAAGCCACTTCCTAATTCCGAAAATTCTTCAATTGCCTTAAGCCTGCGCCTGGCTTCATCTGTCAATGTAGACAAAGGTGGAGTTATAAGGAAACAAAATGCTTTTTTATTTGATCGTCCTACCCTGCCGCGCATTTGGTGCAAATCACTTAATCCGAAATTTTGAGCATTATTAATTATTATTGTATTTGCATTTGGAATATCCAGTCCTGACTCAACAATAGTAGTAGATACCAGGACATCATAATCACCCCTTACGAAACCTATCATGACCTCCTCAAGCTTTTTCCCTTCCATTTGTCCATGGCCAATTGCGACTTGTGCATTCGGGACCAGCTTTTTTACAACTGCAGCTACATCAGCGATATTTTGCACCCTGTTGTGGACAAAGAAAACCTGGCCTCCCCTGTTTAACTCATAATTTATAACTTCCTTTATCAGGGCTTCATTATATGAATGCAGCTCAGTAATAATTGGATATCTGTTGGGTGGAGGAGTATTTATCTGGGAAAGATCTCTTGCTCCCATAAGAGAAAACTGCAAGGTGCGTGGGATTGGTGTTGCTGATAAAGTTAAGGTGTCGACATTTGTTTTAAGCTGTTTCAGTTTCTCTTTCTTTGACACACCAAATTTTTGTTCCTCATCAATCACTAAAAGCCCCAGATCCTTAAACTTCACGTCATTACTAACAAGGCGATGCGTGCCAATAAGTATATCGATCTTGCCTTCACTAAGCTTTTTAAGTATTTCCGTTTTCTCCCTGGTCGATTTAAAACGGTTTATATAATCAACATTACAGGGGAAATCCTTTAGCCGTTCGGAAAATGTTTGATAATGCTGAAGTGCAAGTATAGTTGTAGGCACAAGAACAGCAACCTGCTTATTGTCGGCAACAGCTTTAAAAGCTGCCCTAATGGCTACTTCCGTTTTTCCAAAGCCCACATCACCACAGATAAGCCTGTCCATTGGTGCTGTGTCTTCCATGTCTTTTTTTACATCAGCAGTGGCTTTAATTTGATCAGGAGTATCTTCATAGATAAAAGATGCTTCCAGTTCATTTTGCAAATAAGAATCCGGGCTAAAAGCAAAACCTTCCTTTTCTTTGCGCTCAGCATAAAGCTTTATAAGATCTTTCGCAATATCTTTTAGCTTTTGCTTTGTTTTTCTTTTCAGGTTAGACCATGCCGATGAACCTATTTTGTTGAGTGAAGGTGTAAAACCTTCTTTCCCGGAATACTTAGATATTCTGTGCAGAGAGTGGATGCTGACGTACAGGACATCATTATCTTTATATCTCAACCTGACAGCTTCCTGAACCTTGCCGTTGTTTTCTATCTTCTCTAAGCCACTGAAAATACCAATTCCATGATCAATATGAGTAACATAATCGCCCTGCTTAAGATTGCTAAGCTCTTTTATTGTGAGAGATTGTTTTGCAGGAAACTTATCCCTGACATGATACCTGTGATAACGCTCAAATATCTGGTGGTCGGTATAACAGGCTATTTTACGGTTGTGATCAATAAAACCCTCATGAATAGTAATACTGAGGACCTTATAATCAACGCCAAAACTTCCGGTACCTGACAATATTGTTTCAAAAACAGACTTTAGCCTTTCGACCTGCTTGGGATTATCAGAAAAAATGTAGTTTTCATAACCTTCAATGGTATTCTTCCGAAGATCATTAATCAATAATTTAAAGTTTTTGTTAAATGAAGGTTGCGGAGAAGTATTATACTTAACATCAATTTCTTTGGAGAAAAAGGATTTCCTGTATTCTATGTTTACAAACCTTTCAAGCTTATCCAGGTATTCATTTTTATTTATAAAGACATCTTCTTCCGGGCTATGCTCTTCAAAAGACTTCTCAATAATATCTTTTGCATAACTGGTATCTTCAGTCCACAAAACTGTATTTGACGGCAAAATGTCAAAAAAATCTTCTTTTTCACTTTCAACAGCCAGTTCATTTATATCCGGCAAAATTTTCACCTTTTGAATTTTCTCAACGGATGTTTGTGTTTCCGGGTTAAAAAACCTAAGGCTTTCGACATTATCACCAAATATTTCAATACGATAAGGCAGATCATCTGAATAAGAAAAGACATCAATTATACCACCTCTTAGAGAAAACTGGCCGGGTTCAACAACAAAATCCACTCTTTCAAAACCATACTCATTAAGAAGATCAACAATAAAGTCAACAGAAGTCGATTCCCCCTGATTTAATACTAATGTGTTTTTCTTCAGGGTTTTTCGTGACACAATCTTCTCTGCAATCGCCTGCGGATATGTAACGATAATAAACTTTTTGGATTCTGATGATAAGCGGTTAATGACTTCAGACCTCAGCAGTACATTTGCGTTAGCAGTTTCAGATATCTTTCCTGATTTTTTAAAAGAAGAGGGAAGTAAGAAAACACTTCTTTTCTCGTATGACAGACCATTTTCGCCAAGAACATTTTCAAGGTCATTATAAAAATATGCTGCATCTTCTTTATCAGAGAGAACGAAAACAAAAGGCCCATTCTGTGATTTATAAACTGCTGCTGACGCAAAAGCCAGCGATGAGCCCAGCAAGCCTTCCAGACCAATACTGCTTTGTTTTTCCTTTAACAGGCTTAATAATCCTTGTATTTGTTCACTTTCTTTATAAAGCTGAAGAAGATCAGAAATAAGCATTTATGCAATTCTTAAAATATAGATGTGCAAAGATATTGAATATTGAATTTTGGTTTGCATTTATATTTCAATAAAAAGCCAACACGAAAATACAGGTAATTTCAAAACCACTTCTTCCTTCGAAAGTATAATATCATAGCAATAAACACCAGAATCATAATACCCCATATACCAAAGTATCCATATTTCCACTCTAATTCAGGTATATTTATAAAATTCATACCATATACACCAGCAATAAATGTTAATGGAATAAAGATGGTTGCTACAATTGTCAAAGTTTTCATAACCTGGTTCATGCGATGCCCCTGAACAGAAAAGAATAAGTTTATGCTACTTTCCAGGGAAGAAAGAATCATATCGCAGTTATCGAGCAAAGTCAAACATAAATCTTTAATCTCAAGGAAGTATTTTATATGCTGATTTTCTATATTACGGCATTCACCCCGTTCGACCAGCAGGGAAAACTCCTTAATCGGCAAAATAGCTTTTTTAACAAACTGCACAAACTTTTTATGATTCTCAATTTTTTCAAGAGAGTCGGGCGAAGGTTCCTTTTTAAAATCAGAAAAGTTAAACTCTTCCATCTCCTCATCCAGCTTGTTCAGTGTAATAAAATAATTGTCCAGAATAGATTCCAGCATTGAATATAATAAAACATCAGCACCACGCTCTCTCAGAATGCCTTTATCTTCCCGCAACCTATATCTTAAATGCTCAAAATGATCAGCCTTTCTTTCCTGGAAAGAGATCAAATAATTATCACCAAAAACAAAGCTAATCTGTTCCGTCAATAATTTATCTTCTGAAGGCACTATTGATTTAAGGGTCAGAAATGAAAAATTATCAAATTCCTGAAATTTCGGCCTTTGGTTAACATCAAGGATATCCTGAATTACAAGATTATGAATTTCTTGAGTTTTACAAATTGATGCAATAGTATCAGGTTCATTCAGCCCATATATATTCAACCAATTGTTGTAACCATTATTCTCAAGCTTTACAATATCCGTAGGTGCAACAGCCTTATCCTCAATACATTGCTCTTTATTGTATTTAAACAATTGGATATCTATTTCATCAACCGGATTGTAACCGGTAAAAACAAATTTTCCGGGATCTTTCTTTTTACGATTAAGCAGGTATCTGATTTTAAAAACCTTCGGTATCTCCATAATGAATAAGTGGTTAATAGCATATTATAATAAACCTTCCTTGCAAAATTAACTGATTACTCGCTATTTATATAATAAAAAGGATCTTATTTGAATGTATATCAGCGAAATTGAGTCAATAACAATTACCAGTGCAGCAAAAATCAGCAGGTTCACTTTAAAGTCTCCTTATCTATGTTCTTATATAACCCAGGCAGGGCATTTACCAATTTATCTAAAACGATTTTTGCCATTAATCTTCCTTTTTATCCTTGAGCGACTTTGTATTCTTGCTTAGTTTCTTTTCTTCGGATTTTACTCGTCGCTCTAATTTTTTAATGTCTTCTTCTGCCGGCAGGTTTTCGGGTTTAATACCCCGTTCCAATAGTATTTTCCGAACCGATTTATTGTTAGTGATATGCTCTGCCGAGATACTGCCTTCCGTATTCAACGCTTTTTCTTTGGTGTTGAAAATGGTTATTTCCGTTGCAAAGTCCTTTGCCTTAATGGTAATGGTTGGTAAAAAATCCGCAAGCGGCCGACTGCCCGGGACGCCCATATGCTTTTTCATTTGCTGTGTAGTTTTACCGCCAAACAGCGCAGCATCTCCTTTACTTCTGATCAAAGCAAAGTTTTTGTCGCTCCCTGTATGTTCGTAAATCATAGCACTCAGCTCTTTCTCAGAAAACGATAATTTTGTTCTTGCTTGCAGGCGTTCCCAATCCTTAATGCGTTGCTCAATAAGCTCAAACTTGCGGGTTTGAACGGCAAAATAATTTTGAGCAAAGGCAATGGCTTCTTTCTTTGGGTCGCCGTTTTGGGCTATCAGGTAGCAAGCATAGCGGGTCAACATAAAATCCTGAATCTCTCGTTGTGAACCTGAACCCAGGGAAACCATTTTCCCGACTTCGGCAAAATGGTCTAAAATGTCATTATCAGAAGTTTCGCAAGCCGTTTTGGCTTTGTTGATGACCTTTAAAAAATTATCCCATTTGGTGTAGCCTAACAAGTGCTGAATATCTCTGGCAAACCAAAACTCAATACCCTGCTCTGTATAGTTTACATGCTCTTCAAATGTTGCTGTAAGAGTGTTTATCAATTCTTTTTTCATAGCCCGTTTATTTACTGTTCCACCAAATCAATGGCTTAATCCATGGATATTTTTCAAAGGTCATTTCTTCATACACCACTTCACTGCCATCTTCAAACACTACCTTGTCTTCAAAAATTTGTTTGATGTGTTTCCCCGATAGGTTAGAAAGCGTTTCAACTATGTCCACATCAGGATAGAGCTTTTCAAACACCACTTTGGCATTTTTCTTTTCATAATCAATCTCAATGGCTTCCAATAATTTTTGGTCTTGCAAAAAGCTGTATTGTCCTACTTGGTTTTCGCCTTCTTTATCTTACCATTGATATTGAGATTTAGCTAAAACGTCTTCGTATTGTTCGAGTTCGTAGTATTTAAAAAAGCCACCGCCTTTATAATTGTTACTTTTTGAAATCCCAATTTGATTACCAATTAAAACCCATTTCATCCGTGGTATATTTATACCTTGAAAATGCTCTCCCAATTCCATACCTATCCATTT
>JAWOBS010000054.1:0-3170 GCA_046484145.1 Bacteroidales bacterium | reverse complement strand
AAACTGTTTTTGTTCCTCTTTACTCAAACTCTAACTCAAACTGAATTTTAGAATTTGAGAATCGAGCAACATAATATTTAATAATTCATTTAAAATTATATTATGTTTGATTTTGACCTAAATTGAGCGATTCATAAATTTACTGACTCTTTTCATTTCACTTGGTTAAAAAAATGGCTGATTTTTAATGGCAGGTGTTTAAAAGTAATTTTTTTATGTGTTTCAGGGGTATTTTTTTCATGATTACCCTCATTTTGATGTCATTTTTCAACCAAAACGGCACACTTATCCCTTTAGCACTAAGTGCTTCAGATAATTGATATGTCTTATTTGGTTTTAAGCTAATTGTATCTTTGGTGGCGACTGGCATCTTTTCCATAGAAAATCGATGTTTATTGTTTTGTAAATATTTCTTGTGACATTCAATATAATATTCCTTGCCCTGGAGGTTATTTTAACAGCAAAATCAATAAGCTTCCTTCTAAATGTATTAGGGTAAACAGTTACCGAAATAACCTCTGCTGTGACATCCTGTTTATAAGCCTCAAAAAGAAAATGGGTAAATACCAACATGAAATAATATGCCCTGTTCATTCCAAATAATTTGAAAGGAAGTTGTTCTTTGGTAGCAAGTTCTTTAAGGCTTCGGTGTATCAACTCATCAGCACCTCTTTGATGTGATTTTCTAATAATGGTCTCAGCTTCAAACCATTCATCTCCACCGACTGCCCGAAGCTTCTCATCTGCCACAGGACAGTTCCCGATATTGGTATAGATTATGCTATCAGGTTTTCCAAATTCCATAACATATTGCCCGGTGTCATCCTGGTGCAATCTGGTAAAAAAGCAACGACGAAATTTTGACCAGGATTTTAGCCTGCTGGCATACTCCACGAATTGCCATACAGCTCTATTCTTTGATATTGTATTAAAAGCATCAGTGGGTAAATCTTGCACATATTCTGTTACATCACCATACAATTTGCCAGTTGTAATATAATGAATATGAATATCTTGCTCAAATACATCAAAGGCTTTTTGATCGAAAAAGCCGCTATCACTGCAAAGCACGATCGGAACATCCGAACTGTATCTCTTACGTATGAGCTTAACAACTGCACGAACCCTGTCAATGTAATCGGTTCCATGATTGGAATGGGCACTGCCTTTTCTAAAGAGTACGTCAATAAGGAAAGGCCCCCAGCTTATATGAAGGGGTTGAAAACCTTTTTTACGTTTATAGGTAACTTCACTGCCTTCACGTTTATTGGCACTGTCATTATCCAACACCATTGTATCTGCACCCAACATGATAACCTGTGGCTTGGTAATTGAAAGTCTCCAAAGAAATAACTCATGGAGTACCTTGTTGAATATGAGATTTGTAATAATAGAAAGTTTTGCAAAATAACGCTTAATCTGGTGAGAAGAGGCCAAATGCTCTTTCTTGCATTCCAAAAGGGCAGCATACCCATCATCCTCTTTGAGCTTGTCAAAATCACTGATGGCCGTATGGGTGCCATCCATAAAAAATGCAAGGCCTTGTTTAACAAACTGTTGTAATTGCAATCCTTTATTGCTTTTTAAAATCAAAGGAAGAATAATGCCCGATACAAGCCTGTAGAAGTCGATTTTTTCAATGTAACGTAGAAATAAAGAGAGACCTCCACGTGCAGAAATTTTATCGTTTGTTATGCCTATTTTTGTTATCTTAGTACTCATAAAAGATAGTCTTGTGCACCTGAATGGTGAAGTGTTATTTTTTTGTTTGTCGACTCTAAGTTACACATTTCCAGGAAGATAAACAAGCTATCTTTTACTTTTTTTTAATAAAATCGCTCAATTTAGGTTAAAATAAGTTTTATTGAACAGATTTTAAAAAGAAATTTTGATTATTTTTATCACGTTGTTTAAATAATACAAAAAACCATGGCAGTAGAATCAACAGAAATACTAATCAAAATAAGGAAAATTGTACGTTCTGTAAACCTTGAATCAAAAAAGATCCAAAAGGAATACGGAGTCAGCATACCCCAAATTCTTTGTTTGGATTATCTGAATAATTCAAAGAATTACCAGGCCACTCAAAAAGAATTACGAGATTACTTAAACCTAAATTCAAGTACGGTTACAGGAATAATCAATCGCCTTGAAAACAAAGGGTTTCTTGCACGCTTACCCAAGAGAGAAGACAAACGAACTACCCACATCGTTATGACATCAAAAGGAGCTGAATTACTGAAAAAAACTCCCTATTTGATGCATGAAAGGCTAACAAAAAAGTTAGAAGATGTGCCGGATGATCACACAAACGACATTAACTCCGCGTTGGATTTAATCATACACTATCTGGGAATAGACGATGTAGATGCGTCTCCTTTGATAACCGTTGACGACAAAATATAAACAGCATCCTACAGGGAAATATAATTTTGGAAAAACACACAATTGTATTAAATTTGTCGTGCAGAAACAATATTCAACTTTAATGAAATACTTGAACATCACTTAATACATATTTCAATCAAAATCAATATTTTTACCGAAAAACTAACCGAAATAGAAAACAATTTAATGTTTATTGTGTACAGAATGTTTGTACACAACTAAACCCCACTATTCATGGATGATTTATTTAATATATCCGAACTAATAAAGCTGCGAAGGGAACTCCACAAGAATCCCGAGAAATCAGGAGAAGAGAAAGAAACAGCAAAAAAAATAAAGTCTTTTCTGAAAAAATATAAGCCAGACAATATCATTGAAGAAATTGGAGGACACGGAATAGCTGCAATATTTCAGGGGAAAAAAGAAGGCCCTGCGGTTTTATTCCGCTGTGATTTAGATGCATTGCCAATAGAGGAAGTCAATACTTTCAGCTATAAATCCAAAAATAAAGGTGTTGCACATAAGTGTGGCCATGACGGGCACATGTCAATAATGTCGGGCTTAGCACAAGTTATTTCTAACAATCGTCCCGAAGCAGGAAAAGTTATTCTGCTTTACCAACCCTCAGAAGAAAATGGGATGGGTGCCGGGTATGTTTTGGATGATCCAAAATTTGACTCCATCCGGCCTGACTACGTTTATGCGTTACATAATCTCCCGGGATTTCCAAAAAGGTCAATAATAACCAACTCTCAAATCTTTGCTTCAGCATCCAAAGGCAT
>JAWOBS010000001.1:0-3045 GCA_046484145.1 Bacteroidales bacterium | reverse complement strand
CAAGTGTGTTATCATATATAAATGTAGCTTCATAAATTGTTTCTACGCCTTGTGCAATTAATTCCTGAGTGTATTTTGCTGCTTCTGCATTAGGGTAATCACCTGTAACAGCCATAACTCCACCGGGAAAATATTGGGTAGCCAACTCGCCAACACTGGTTCCACGTGCAAACACAGCCATGGTTGCATTGCTAAAAACTTGTTCTTCTTTTTTATGTTTAGAAAGCCAAAGGGCTTTGTGGCAGTTGATGCCTCTGATATATCTTGATTTTGAAAGCATAATTATTGTTTTTTTAGCAAAGGTATTATCGCACCATGTCAAAACATGACGCAGTGGTGCTGTTTGAAGTTTTTAAATTAAGTTTCTTTTTCTTAATTCCCAAAAGCTGTGCTAGACGATGGAAGTTTGTGCGTAAGCTGTTCATTTTTCGCTTTTTTCCATTTATAAAAAGCTGTAAATTGTCTGCCTTTTCTTTCATAAAGCTACACCTAACATTAATCTATCTAACAAAATCCCTTAACAAAAAAGAAGACTCATCAAATATAACCGATTTTTGGAAAAAAATCTGAATTAGGGTGATTGAATTTAAATTTACCTGCTCATCATTCAGCAACATAACATTTATGAACAATACAAGAATTAAACTATGTCCAAACACTGAAATTATGCCGGTATTTGATTTGTGTTGGTAGAAAGAGGCTATATATTCCGAGCCTTCCATTTTAAAATATCCAATGCACTTTTAGTGAGCTCTTCTTGGGTAGTTTCTTGGGTAGTATTTTTCCCTTTTGATTTGCACATCAAACCCTATGGGTTTTGTCCTCGTTGCACTATGTATCTTGTTTTAAATTTCATTATTCCACTGTTATTACTTTCCAATGACCACCTTTGGCAGGACCAACGCGTTTTAAGAGTCCTTTTTGCTTTAGTGTTTCAATATTTCTTTCTATTGATCGTTCAGTAACGCCAATCTTATCGGCTAATTCAGGAATTGTTATTTTATTGTCTTGCTTAATCATGAACATAATTTTCCCCGACGTTTTCCCCGACATTTTCTCCGACGTTTTCCCCGACGTTTTTACATTTTTCCCGACATCTTCTTTATCCTCTTGTTCATACGAAAAATTAGCAGCTCCTTCTTCCTGCTCAAAAACCAAAGCAAAGCCGGCGCCCATCTGCTTATAAAATGGTTCGGGCAAGCCTGCACCTTTGCAGTATTTAACGATATCGCTTATGCCACGCCCCCAGTTTTCGATGTATCCGGCACGGAAGAAAACCCGTGCAATGTCGGGATTTGCCGGTATGGAGCTGTGTTTTTGCTTGAGTGTTTCCAGTGTCCAACCTTCGGGAAGGCGACCGCTGTTGTATATCATCAGCCAGCTATCATACACGCTTATTTGCACGGGCACGTTGCTGCTGTAATCTTTGTGAATAATGGCATTCAGCACTGCTTCGCGCAGGGCTTTTTCCGGATAATCGTAAGTTTCTGTGCGGGTAATGCCTTCGTATCCGATATTGGCTTTCATGTATTTGGTGGTGAGCAAATCAATGGTTTTTTCTACCTGCTCAATCAGGCTTCCTTCAATCACATCCTGATACAACAAATCGGAATGGGTGCGAAAGAAACCAATTTTTACAAATGCACCGGTAATCAATTTTTCGGCATCTTTGCCAAAACATAATACAGCCGCTCTCAGCAGTTGATTTTTTTCGGTAAGATTAAGTGCTTCAAGCAATTCTTTGTTACCGGCATTAATATCTTCATCGGGTATGCGTTTGCTCTTTTGTGCTCTTTTACGAAAAATGGTAAATGCATTTTTCGATAAATCATCCATCGAAAAATTCTCAGCAATTACTCCATCCCATTTTTTACCACGTTTTGCCAGTAAAAAATGCTCTAGGGCGCCACCGCTAAGGTCTTGTATGGTGCTGCCCGAACGGTAATAAAAATGACCATGGTAAGATACCGGTGTTTTAGAAGCCGACACGATGATTTCCAAATAATCTTTATTGCTTTCTTGTTTATGATTGATTTGTGGAATTAATCCGAGAATATTGCGGATTTTATTAGGGAGATCTTCCAAAAGTTTAGCAAAATTATCAACACCAATAACTTCTCCGTTATTGTTTACTCCAACATACAGCGTACCCCCTTGCGCATTGGCAAAAGCACAGATTGATTTTAAAAAGTCATCTTTCCATATTTTCTTAAATTCGGTATGTTGATTTTCATCCCTCATAGCTCTTCTGGTAAAATTTGTTCCATTAGCTTATTCGCTTCTTTGTTTAATCCTTCCAATTCGCTGTGAATTTCCATCATACATTTGGCGCAACCATCACGCTCTGAAAGAGATTTTATGTTCATTAAAAATGAATTTGTCCCAATGGGTAAAGATATAAAAAAGTTAATCTACTTTATAGCCTAAAAAATCTCCCTAAATGTTTTTATTGCATCCTCATAAAATCCCTTGTCCGAAAAAAGCACTTTATTAAAATCATTAAGGATAGCAAGGTTTTTATGTTATTCATAATGTTTGAAAATTTTATTGGTTATAAAAATAAGCATTTTAATGTTTTAAATGAGTTGGGGTTACAATTTTCCTTGCCATATTTCATTATACAGATCGTCCATCAACTCAACATCTCCCATAATTGTTTCATGTTCATAATTCTTAATAGCATCCCCTTGAGATAATTCAACTGTAAAACTTTCTCTTAGTGTATTACCTAAATACTCATCGAAAAAACCATATGCTACAAAATGGCCTTCTTCTAGAAAGCACTTTAATGTGACTTTTTTAAATCTAATAGGCTTCAATTCTTTTTCTGCTTTTTTAAGTTATAAAGTGTTGATATAACAAATGTGCACTATAATAATCCGGGTTAAATACTCCTTCATATTTCATGCGTTCAGCAATAATTTCATGCAATGACTGCCCAAATATTTTAATTGTTTTTGATTCTTCAAATGCAGCAGCTTTCTTTACATTTATGTCTTTTCTGAAGATTTGAGCTTGCTCTTTGTTGGTTCCCGTGCCCATTAT
>JAWOBS010000126.1:0-6324 GCA_046484145.1 Bacteroidales bacterium | reverse complement strand
CTTCCCTACTATCTTCAAATACTACCATGTCTTCAAAGAGGTGTTTGATGTGCTTGCCTGATAGGTTAGAAAGCGTTTCGGGAATGTCAACATCGGGGTATAGCTTTTTAAATAACTCTTCATGGTAATTGGCTTCAATTTGCTTGCTTATTTCTTTCCTAACAAAAGTTCAATATCCTTATAAATTTAAGTCGCTAAACTAATCAATTTCGATATAATATCACGAAAAACAGTGTAAAAAATGTAATGTAAAATTAATATTTGTTATAACTTTGTAGAAAGTTAGGACTGCGGTCCGGACGGAACCTCTGCCGTTATAAGTGAAAAATTTATAACGGCAGTTGCATTTTAATATTTGCCTAAAAACTATTACTATTTAGGGTTTTGATCTTTGCTATCTTTCTCTTTATCTATTGTTACTTTGAACTCTGCATTTGTTAATCCATAATACAATCCTGTAACACAAAATGCAATAAAAATACAAATCGGCACTTCATACCATACAATTGGAGAAAATCCTTTATGCAAATTCCGGCTTAATTGATAATAATAACTTAATTGTTTTAAATCCATTCTAAATTTCATAAAGCATTAGATCCAAAAACAATTACCTCTTCAACGCAGCTTTACTAAAAATATACTCAGGGATATCCCGGTTGAATTTTATATCTGTAATTATATATTCAGTGCCATCTCCTTGTTTTAGCATATCTTTAAAAACAATCTTTTTAGGAAACCATCTTCCATCGATTTGTTCCACATCACTAAGAGTTGTTCTTTTCAGGAGTTGTCCGCTTTTTGCAAACAATTCTTCCTTCAGTGGAACAAATCTTTCAGTATCAACCCACATTTTCCTTTTATGGTAAGCAACATCAGAAACAATCGCAGTTAATTCAATAAGGTATGCAGTTCGGCCATCCAGCTCCTCCTCTCCTATGACTTCAGCTTCGTATGTATCAGTAAGCTTTCTGTCTTCCATCATATCCTCATAAGAAAGATCGGAGCCCATTACTGATTGTCTGAGCATATGCCCGGAAATCTGAATAGTTCTGTCAGTTGATGGAGAATAAACCCAAAGCTGGTCATCCAGCTTTAGCATTTTTGTACCTTTTTCTCTGGCCGGCGACAAATATTCAGTAAAGGCCTTTGAATCTCCAACAGCATAAGTCTTTGATTCAACAGTCCTGCTGCTTCTTCTCCCATGTATAATCATCTTTGATTCGAAGACTCTGTTTTCAGAAGCCATATTTTTGTCAACTTTTTCGAGAATAGTATTTGCATCCATTTGGCCAAATACATAAACGCTTAGCATTGTCAAAATAAAAAACATTGTTATTTTCATCGGTATATTTTTTTAAATTAATTAATCCTTCCAATTATAATTCATTTAAAACTAAGTTGTTACAATTAAAATAGTTTTAAAATTCTCAAAAACTCATTATGCTTCGAGTTCTTTAAATAACCTTGCAGTTTGTCGCTTAAAAATTCCAATACCCGCGAGCATCGTCCCAATAACAGTTGATATCACGCCCGGTATAAATCCTAAATAAAAATCCGGTGGTGTTATTCTTGCCCTTATTTCAGAAGGCATCATAATTGAGGCACCTTCCATCATTCCTGAGATATCAATTCCGTATGTTTGAATAAGCCAGGCAAAGAACAATCCAAATGCTGTTCCTACAACAGATCCGGCAATGCCAATCATTATAGACTCATAAATCATAGTGCTGTACACATGATTTTTTGTTTCTCCCATTGCAAGCCTGACACCAACTTCACCATAACGGCGCAGTCCGCCAAGTAGGCCGGCATTCCACAAAACCAATGACATTGCAAAAACAAATACCAGGGAAATGTACATTGCCCAGGTTTCTGACAATTCGACATACTGGCCCATGGTGCCTTGCTGGCTCAGACTTTTCATAAGCGGGGCAAACTCCGAATCGTTATTTTCATATAGTTTGTTAAACTCTTTCGCTGCTTTTTTTGCGTGCTCATCATCATAAAAACCGCTTTTAAAAAAGCCGAGAATTTCGCTGGCAGCATCAAACATATCAAGGGCAAGCCTTGCATCTTCGATATCTACAATAATGCTACCTTTATCCATTATTTCATTTCCAAAACTGACAGTACCTGCTACGATAAAATTATACATAGTTATACTACCATTCATGGTGGAGCTAATCAGGGTAACCTTATCGCCCGGATCTATAGAAAGCTTTTGAGAGAACTCCTCACTAATTACTATTTCACCGGATTTCTCCGGCATATTGCCTCTGGATAAAGAACTTTCTATATTAAGCCTGTCAATTGCATCAGAATTACCTGAAAGCAAATCAACTGCTATTCCCATTGCCGGGCCCTGTGCTTTAGTTTCACCGGTACTGTCAGGAACATCAACAAGCCCACCAAAGAGAATTCTTTCTTCAAATTCCATATCAGGAAAACGATTTTCCAACTCATTCATCAAATCTTCAACTTCAATAATTGCAAGGTCATTTGGAGATTGCTCAATATTTTCGGCATAAGCCTTTGTCATAACCTTAACATGGCCATGAGAAAATTTAGCATTCATTTCAATGGCATCACCCATAAAGCCATTAATATATGCATGCATTAACACAGTTAACATAACGCCAATAGCAACCACAATAATTGGTATCCGGCTACGGCTTTTATCACGGACAAGTCCTTTTAATAAAAATTTTATCATTGTATTTTCCCCCTTAAAGCTTCTGTTGGATTCATCTTTGCAATACGGCGAGCAGGAATATAACTCACTATTGCAGTAGTAATTAAAACAATAAGTACTGTAGAGACAACTAATCCGACGCTATATACCGGATATAGTGTTTGTGCCATAGCCATTCCAAATTCACTGGCTTCAATAGGCATAGTCCATCCTACTTTGGCCTGCCATGCCAAAAACGGCAACCCATATACTGTGGCCATAATTGCCGCTAAAACCGCATGCATTGCTCCTTCAACAGTAAAGAGGCCTACAACTTGCTTTCGTGTGTAACCAAGAGCAACATAAGTACCTATCTCCTTTTGCCTGCGGAAAATAGATAATACCTGTGTATCAAAAATTGCTAACATAGCAAGCAATAAAAGAATAAAATATAAAATATACTGGCCGGCATTTTTTGTTTCTATCATTTGGTCAATAGATGCCGTCAGATCAGCCCGGGTTTTTAACACCCATTGATCATAAGACTTTCTTTCTTTGTCAGGGTCTTTAAAAGTTAATATGGTAGCCCTATCCTCCAGCAGTGTCATTGACTGCATTTTTTCTAGAGGAATATATATCTGATTTGTTTCAACAGCCGGAACATTAGTTGAAAAGATATCTGTAATTACGACCTCCGCTGCATCAAAAGTTCCGTTTGCATCGCGCCAACGTATCATAACAGCATCACCAACATCCAGCTTCATACTCTTAGCCATCATAGCTCCAACAATAGCAGGAATTCCATCAACCACCGTATCCAGCTTGTGAGAAGGTAGCTTTAAGATATCCTGATCAGGATTGACACCTTTAATAACAATAGACTGCATTCTTCCCTGCGGAAAAATGCTTCCCTGTACTATCAAAAACGGTTCAATATTACCTTCTTTAACTTCTTTCTCTAATTCTTTAGGTATTTCAGCATTGCTTTCGGTTAAAGAATACGGATCATAAGGGTCATAATTCTCATGCCAATACTGGCCTCCTCCAATTTCCCAGTTTTTCATATCAGTTTTTGCCTGGTGATCCCATCCAACCATAACACCTTTTAGCCATATTATAACTACAAAGGAGAAAGAAAGCACAAATACATTAAGCCATGTGCGCAATCCGGCTCCTATGAGGTTTCGATATGCGAGTTTTATTGCGAGTAACATGATTATACATTTTTTGAGTTAAAACAATAATTATTTGTTGCATTACTTTTTAAAAGTTTCATCTTTATCAACTTTGCCATCGATCAACAATATTTTACGATGCAGGTAACTAATAACCTTTTCATCATGAGTAGCAAAAAGGAAGGTGGTTTTTAACTCTTTATTAAGTTCCTCCATAGTTTTTAGAATATTGTGTGAGTTCTTAGCATCAAGATTAGCCGTTGGCTCATCAGCGAGCACGAGCTCAGGCTTTTTAACCATTGCCCGGGCAACAGCAACACGTTGAGATTCTCCGCCGGACAATTGTGGTGGTTTGGATTTCTCTTTATCAGTGAGGCCAACCCATTCGAGGGCATCCATAACCATTTTGTGTCTTTTGGAAGCAGAAATATTCAAAAGCAGCAATGGAAACTCAACATTTTCATAAACTGTATGCACATGCAACAAATTATAACTCTGAAAAATAAAGCCCATGTTTTCTTTTCTGAGCGTTGCAGCCTCTTTTGCATTAAGATTTCCAATAGAATTACCGAGTACTAAAACTTCACCTTCTGTAGGTACATCAAGTGAACCAATAATATTCAGCAAAGTAGTTTTTCCTGAGCCGCTAGGGCCAACAAAGCCCGCAAACTCTCCCTTACCGAAACTAAGATTAATATCTTTTAAAGCAGTAAACTCACCTTTTCCCACGGGAAAACGCTTAGTGAGATTAGTAATTTTTATTATTGAACTCATATCATTTTTATTTAGTCAGCTATTTGGTTTTTTATAAAAAGTTAATATCAATGTGTATATACTATCATTAATTGCATGCCTTTTCCGGCAAACATATTATTTTGCATACCCGGTTGTGGCAAAACAAAATCGTCAGGATTCCAATATGCCATTATATTAAAAGAAAGATTATTATACTGTCGTTGATAGTTAATGAAATTATACATTTTTTCAGTATCCCAGCTGTAATACATCACATAATTAATATTATCGAATAAGCTTATAGGATATGATGTTGAAAGCAGTGAGAAATTATAGGAGTTACTAAAATTAAATGCTTCATTGCCGAAGGATGCAATAAGTTGTTCAAAAACCAGATGAAGGCCGTTACCAATATCAAATGTATAGTCTGCTCCCACATTTGAAAGCAATTGATTATATTTTGTTTCTTGTTCTATGCTCGTATTGGAATATGAAGCCTCGCCCCAAAAGCCAATTACCCAATCAAAACCGGCATCAATAC
Organism: Bacteroidales bacterium; assembly: GCA_046484145.1. GTDB lineage: Bacteria > Bacteroidota > Bacteroidia > Bacteroidales > UBA7960 > PWND01. Next base: position 1,202 of record JAWOBS010000126.1, on the reverse strand, counting down.
CGAGCCTGTTTTCGGATGCTTTGTCCCAAAACGGAAACATAAGCTCATCTCCAGCGGATGTTTTCCTATGATGATATGTTAAGGCTACTTCCCCACTCCATGCCGGCAATTGCACTCTGCCACCAAATTCAGGAGTTTTGTCATAAGTCCTTGTGCGTTCCCATCCTTTGGGATCATCATTTCCATATAAACTCCACAGCCAAATATTTGCATTATTCAAAAAATAATACCTTGCCAGCAAGCCATAAACTCCATCGGTTAATTGCAAGGGGTCTCGCGGGTCAACCTGGTCGAACCACATTAACGGTCTCAAAATTTTTGCTGAGCCAAAATTTATTTTTTGTAATCCTGCACGTAATTCAAATTGCCGGGTGGAAAACCTAAGCCAGGCTCTGTATGGCTTTATTTTAGCATCCGGCTCATAATCATCGCCTATAAAGTTTGCGAACATATTTGCAGACAATTCCATGTCTAAAAGATTTTTGTCATTTCCGGCTCCTGCATTAAGCTGAGGGATATAACGCCCTCCAAAAGCGTAATTATCAGAAGCATTATTGTAGTTACCCCATATTGATAATTGACCCCGGAAATCTATAAAGTTTTCACCATCCTGTGCTTTAACATTCAGGCTAATAAAACATAATAATATCAGAACTACTCTTATCATATTTTTTTAGTTTTTACCAGAAGGTGATATTCCATAAGTAATAAGATTTGTAAGCTCCATAATCAAATCTTCAGGTTTATCATAAAGCTTTAAAATGTTTTCATCATTAATCATCTCGGTCATTTTTCCGGAGAACAGCAACAATATTTCCGGATTAAAATCTTTTCTAAACAAACCCTTTTTCTGTGCAACCTTTATGCTTTCTATAATCCGGCTCCAAATTTCCTTTGTTTTCTCTTCAATATATGATGACAATCCAAGTTCGGGATTATTATAAAAATCAATCAAGAACTCCTTGCTTATATCATTCACTCCCTCGTATTTCATAATTATCATCTTCCGCATTAGTTCTCCGGGAGATTTTTCTGTAGCCATTAGTGATATAAATTTTTCAGCACTAGTTGATCTTGATCCCCGCCATCTCATCTTCCATGGCGGTCTCTAAGACCCGTTTATACTTGTCCAGATCGTCATCGTCATCATAGTACCAGCCCACCATGGCATAGGCCGGAATGCGATCGCGGCAGGCCCCCAG
>JAWOBS010000124.1:0-19190 GCA_046484145.1 Bacteroidales bacterium | reverse complement strand
AATCTTGTGAATCATTATCAGTAACTTTATTAAAATTGCCATTAAGCATCAGGCCAATGTTATCAGTGACTGCATATGCCAGCTGTGGCTCAAAACCGTTCACACTCAAATGTGCAGCTGCATTAATCTCACCTTTATTGCTCAATAATGGAGTGTTTACAACAGTTGGATGATAAACAGGCGGTGAGCATGAGTTAAAAGCTATAACAATAAAAGCAACAATTAAAATAAAGCGGAAAATACTTCTTAAATCTTTCATAATAATAAATTTTTATAAAAATAAAACTACATATATAGTTATAATGAATATTTATAGAAATATCTTTCAATATTATATAAAATTTTTAAAAAAATCAAGTTTGATGTTTTAAATTAATGTTCAATTAGGAAAATTTATTATAAAGGACTGATTTTCTTTCATTTAACATATTGCTATTGACATAGCATCAATAAAGCATCGTAATTATGCAAAAAGTTGTCAATAGGCTTCAAATTTCTTACATTTGCACCGCAATATTTAAATTGTAATAATATTTTTCAGCCAAACACCACCACAGGAAATAACAGTTTCAACTGAAATTAACAATAATAAACCGGTTAATAGCAAGCAGTTGAAATTATAATATAATTAATACTTTTCTTTTAAATTCAAGGAATATTTGTGAGACTACAAAAAGAAATAGAAAGAATACGAACCTTTGGCATTATCAGCCATCCGGATGCGGGCAAAACCACTTTAACGGAAAAGCTACTTCTATTTGGAGGGGCTATACAAAAGGCAGGAGCAGTAAAAAGCAATAAAATTGTTAAAACTGCCACTTCCGATTTTATGGAAATAGAAAAACAAAGAGGAATCTCAGTAGCTACCTCTGTAATGAGTTTTGAATACAATGGTTTCAAGATTAATATTCTTGACACTCCGGGGCATAAAGACTTTGCAGAAGACACATTCAGAACATTAACTGCTGTTGACAGTGTTATCCTGGTAATTGATTGCGTAAAAGGTGTTGAGGAGCAAACAAGAAAATTGATGGAAGTATGCAGAATGAGGCATACACCGGTAATAATTTTTATAAATAAATTAGACCGGGAAGGTCAGGATCCATTTCTGCTTCTTGAGGAGATAGAAAGGGAGTTAAACATTCATACACGGCCACTGACCTGGCCAATTGGAATAGGAAATAGTTTTCAGGGAGTATATGATTTGGATAAAAAACAATTGCGATTTTTTGCACCAAATAAGTCAAGCATTTCTGAAGATGAAATAATCATAAAAGATCTGGATAGTGATGAATTAGTTAACAGCATCGGATATGATGCCGCCTTAAAGCTAAAAGATGATATTGAATTAATTGAAGAAGTACATGAGCCTTTTGATGAAGAGCTTTATAGGGAAGCCTATCTTGCACCGGTATTTTTTGGAAGTGCAATAAATAACTTTGGAGTACAAGAGTTGTTAAATACATTCGTTAGAATTTCTCCCTCACCCAAAAGTCGCGAAACTGATAAACGGCCAATCCTTCCTGATGAAAATAAATTTACAGGTTTTATATTTAAAATACATGCTAATCTTGACCCTAACCATAGAAACAGGATTGCTTTTTGCAGGATAGTTTCAGGAATATTTGAGCGCAATAAATTTTATCATCACACACGATTAAATAAAAGAATCAGATTCTCCGGCCCTACAAGCTTTATGGCAGGTGATAAAAGTATTATTGATGAGGCTTTTCCCGGTGATGTTGTGGGCTTGTATGATACAGGTAGCTTTAAAATCGGTGATACATTAACCGAAGGTGAAGAAATAAATTTTCAGGGCATCCCGAATTTCTCGCCGGAAATATTTATGGAATTGATAAATAAGACTCCGGCAAAAACAAAACAACTTGAAAAAGGGATACGGCAGCTAACTGATGAAGGAGTTGCGCAATTATTCATAAAGCAACCCGGAAACATAAAAATAATAGGAACTGTAGGGGAATTGCAATTTTCCGTAATCCAATTCAGGCTATTACATGAGTATGGTGCCACTTGTACTTTTTACCCAATGAACTATTATAAAGCATGCTGGATAACATCGCAAAACAAAGCATCTCTGGAGAAATTCATTAAGCACAGAGCAAGGCATCTCGCTTATGATAAAGAAAACAGGCCGGTTTATCTAGCGGAAAGTGAATGGACATTGAGAAGTGCGCAGGAAAATTTTCCGGATATAGAATTTCATTTTACATCAGAAATCAATAATTGAAATGGTAAATAAGCATTTAGATTATTAAAGATAGATTAGTGAATTTAAATAGCTTTCAAATAAACTTGCATCTCTTTTTGCATAATTTCAGCAGCATTTCTTGCTTTATCGGCAAAATCCAAATTATTTCCGGCATAAATAATGCTTCTAGATGCATTAATAAGTAATCCGCAGTCTTTATTCATTCCATATTTAGCAACCTCTTCAAGGCTGCCACCCTGTGCTCCCACTCCCGGGACTAATAGAAAAGAATCAGGAGCTAATCTTCTTATATCTTTTAACTTCTCTGCCTTGGTTGCACCTACTACAAACATTATATTATTATCATTTCCAATTTCAAGAGATTTCTTAATGACAGCCTCAAATACATATTCCGGGGTATCTGTATTCTTATCACTAATTGGAAGATACTGGAAATCTTCAGCACTTTTGTTAGATGTCAGTGCAAGGATAACAGCCCATTTCCCTTCTTTTTCAAGAAATGGCATAATTGAGTCGGAGCCCATATAAGGATTTAATGTAACAGCATCAAAGTTCATATTATCAAGAAATGCTTTAGCATACATATTGGCAGTATTTCCAATATCTCCTCTTTTGGCATCAGCAATAGTAAATATTGAAGGGAATTTTGAATTTATGTAAGAAATAGTCTTTTCAAGGCTTTCCCATCCTTTTTTACCCATACTTTCATAAAAAGCAATATTTGGCTTATAGGCCACGGCAAAATCGCTGGTAGCATCAATTATAGCTTTGTTAAAGGAAAAAACAGGATCTTTTTCTGATGCTAAATGTTCGGGTATTTTGTTAATATCAGTATCAAGGCCAACGCAAAGAAATGACTTTTTCAGAAAAATTTGATCAATTAATTCTTTCCTTTCCATACTTATGAGTTAGGACACCCCTTCTTTAAGTTTTTCGGCATTTTCAGCTACCTGGAGAGCATCAATAATCTCTTCAATGTCACCATCAATAATAGAGGTTAGATTATATAAAGTAAGATTAATTCTATGGTCAGTTACACGTCCCTGGGGATAATTGTAAGTTCGGATTTTTGCTGATCTGTCACCGGTCGAAACCATAGTTTTTCTTTTAGAAGAAATCTCATCAAGATATTTTTTATATTCAAGGTCAAACAACCTGGTACGAAGAACTTTCAATGCTTTGTCAAAGTTCTTTAATTGCGATTTTTGGTCCTGGCAGGTAACAACAATTCCTGTAGGCTCATGAGTAAGTCTTACTGCAGAGTATGTAGTATTAACAGACTGTCCGCCCGGACCACTTGCACAATATGTATCTTTCTTTACATCACTCATTTTAAGATCAAGATCAAACTCATCAGCCTCCGGCAGCACAGCAACAGTTGCTGCAGAAGTATGCACTCTTCCCTGTGTTTCGGTTTGTGGTACACGCTGCACCCTGTGAACACCTGATTCATATTTCAATACACCATATACACCTGATCCTGTTACATTAAAGATAATTTCTTTATAACCACCGGAAGTACCTTCATTTACATCAACAACATCGGTTTTCCAGCCTTTTTTCTCACAAAACTTAGTATACATACGAAACAAATCACCGGCAAAGATGCTTGCTTCGTCACCACCGGTGCCTGCCCTAATCTCTACTATTGCATTTTTTGAGTCTTGCGGATCATTCGGAACGAGCTGAAGCTTTATTTTCTCTTCCATCTCTTCTTTTTTGTCCAGTAATTCATCAAGCTCATCTTTTGCCATATTACGAAACTCTTCATCTTTCTCGGTGGAAATTATTTCCTTTGCTGAAGCAATATTATCTATAACGTTTTTGTACTCTTTATAAAGCTCAACAATTATTTCAAGGTCTTTATATTCTTTATTGAGCTGGATATATCTTTTCATATCACTCATAATATCAGGCTGAGTGATTAATTCTCCAACTTCAATAAATCTTTCTTTTATGGCTTCTAACTTCTCTGTTAACATATTTAATCAAATTAATAAGTTTGCAAAATTACTAAATGAGAGGCAAATAATACAATAATTATTCATTATATATTCATAATGAATAATTTCACGCTTAAAACCAGAAAGATTTAGTAATTATAAGTACCGTTTGGCGTAATAATAGAAAGTTTATTTTCTGTTGCTTTCTCACACCTGCCAATTATTTTTGCATCCAGGTTAAAACTTTTACAGATAGACAAAACTTCATTAGCAAATTTTTCCTCCAGGAAAATCTCCATTCTATGGCCCATATTAAAAACATTATACATTTCTTTCCAATCTGTTCCTGATTCATTTTTGATAATTTCGAACAATGGTGGCACATCAAAAAGCTCATCTTTTATAATATGCATATTCTCAACAAATTTCATAACCTTAGTTTGTCCACCCCCACTACAATGAATCATTCCATGTATATTTCCTCTCAGATTATCAAGAATCTCTTTGACAACAGGAGCATAGGTTCGTGTAGGTGACAAAACTAGTTTACCAATATCAACAGGAACATTTTCCAGCTTATCAGTTACTAATTTTGAACCTGAATAAACAACTTCATCATCCAACTTATTATCAAAGGTTTCAGGGTATTTTTCAGCATAAATATTAGAAAAGACCTCATGCCTTGCAGAGGTAAGCCCATTGCTTCCCATTCCCCCATTATACTGCTTCTCATATGAAGTCTGTCCGTAAGAAGCAAGTCCTATAATTACATCACCCGGTATGATGTTATCATTAGAAATAACATCATCTCTTTTCATCCTGGCGTTAAAAGTAGAATCAACAATAATCGTTTTAACAAGATCACCAACATCGGCAGTTTCCCCACCGGTAGAATACATATTAACACCAAATTCTCTCATAGTGTCAATAAACTCCTCAGACCCGTTAATAATTTCAGCGATAACTTCCCCGGGTATTAATCTTCTGTTTCGTCCAATAGTAGAAGAAATAAGGATATTATCATATGCACCGATGCAGAGCAGGTCGTCAAGATTCATTACGATAGCATCTTGAGCTATTCCTTTCCACACAGAAATATCACCTGTTTCTTTCCAGTAAACGTAAGCTAAAGAAGATTTAGTTCCTGCACCATCAGCATGCATAATATTGCAATAATCAGGATCTCCTCCCATTATATCCGGAACAATTTTACAAAATGCAGCCGGAAAAATTCCTTTATCTACATTAGCAATAGCCTTATGAACATCATCCTTTGACGCGGAAACTCCCCGCCTATCATATTTTAAATTACTTGACACCTTAGATAATTTAAAGATTTAAAACAATACTACTTTAACATAGGTTTGACTCTATCCAGCTTACCATCCACTTCGGCAGGTTCAATATTAAGAATATGAGCTACCAATGGATATAAATCCACTAATTCAATAGATTCAAGTGTAAAACCGGATTTAAACACAGGCCCAACAGCATATAAGATTGTATGCATATCCTTATTGGCATTATCCCATCCATGAGCACCGGCATAAAAATCTTTCCTGGGCTCTCCTATGCCAAGGCTCCAGCTTGAATCAGCAAGTACAACAATATCCTTTATCCGATTGCTTTTTCCATAATTAAGTCTTTCGGGCACCTCATCTTTTTTCCAGACACTTATATGCTCGGCCTTTTTAAGATTATTATACAGAGAATCTTCCATATTATCTTCCGGCTCTAAAGACATAACAGGATTCCCTCCCTGGTAGTACTTAATCCAGCTTCTATCAACATAATCCAGCAAATTCACATATCTGTCAGCCGATACTGCTGTCATACCATGATCTGAGGTTACAATAAAATTAACATCATCAGCAAAGGGCAATTCTTTTATACCATTATAAAGCACACCAATTAAAGAATCGAGATTATGCATTAGTTCATCAATTTGCGGACTGTCCGGGCCGGTAGAATGCCCCTGGCTATCAGGCTCATCAAAGTACAGCATAACTAATCTCGGCCTTTTTTCCTCAGCTAAGTTAAGCCAATATAGAACGCTATCAATTCGATCAGAATATGAAACATCATGATCATATTTTTTCCAATATGTTGGCTGCACATTATTTATTGGCAGTTCAGAGCCCACCCAAAAGAAAGAAGCTGCAGTAACATCTTGATTTTCGGCAGTAGCCCAAATTGGTTCTCCAAAATAGAAATCACTATTTTCAACTGCTTCCCTATTGCCAATACTATACCTCATGTTGAGTTCCGGGCAATAGAAACTATTATCAACTAAGCCATGATTATCAGGATATAAGCCTGTAGCCATAGTGTAATGATTAGGGAATGTTTTTGTAGGAAATGCAGGAATAACATATTCTACTTTTACACCATTTTGTTCAATAAAATCAAGGTTTGGAGTATTTGCCCTGGAAGGATAATCCCATCTGACACCATCCATAGAAAGCATTACAACATATTGTTCTCTTTGCTCCTTATCCGTGTCACATGCAACAACTGCCAAAAACAACGAGAAGAATAACAAAATTTTTAATCCGGCTTTTTTCATACAATTTATAATTTTAAAAATAAAACAAATTAAACATCCACTACACAAATATCCTATAAATATTAAGAATACTTTTTTTAAAAAAGCTAAATTGTGAATGTTTGAAATTACACAATTCGATTAACTATAACTAATATCTAAAAATATCAACAAGAATGATAATCAATAGTTTAGTTAGTGGCCAATTAATCATTATTTAACAAAATAATAATTATCTTTTTATTTTAAAGAAAGCTTAAAATAACAATGGGCAAATATAATTAATAAAGGGGTATTATTATTTATAAAGCATAAAAAAAGGGATTGTAAAAGTCACAATCCCTTAATAAAAAATAGAAACTCGAATATTAAATAACGCCCTGATCTATCATAGCATCAGCTACTTTAATAAAACCGGCGACATTAGCACCTTTAACGTAATTGATAAATCCATCATCATCTTTACCATACTTAACACAAGCTTCATGAATATTCTTCATGATATTATGAAGTTTAGACTCAACTTCTCCAGCTTCCCAGTTAAGTTTCATTGCATTTTGAGTTTGCTCAAGTCCGGAAGTAGCGACACCACCGGCATTAGCAGCTTTACCTGGTCCGTAAAGAATTTTCTTTTCAAGGAATAATTCCATCGCTTCAGGAGTACAAGGCATATTAGCACCTTCAGAAACACATATTACACCGTTATCAACAAGTTTTTGAGCATCTTCAAGGTTAAGTTCATTTTGAATAGCGCAAGGAAGAGCAACATCACATTTTACTTCCCAAGGACGTTTTCCTTCAAAGAATTGTGCATTAGGGAACTCATAAGTATAAGGCTTAACGATGTCCTGGTTTGAAGCTCTAAGTTCAAGAAGATAATCAATTTTCTCTCCTGAGATACCATCAGGGTCATAAACATAACCATCAGGGCCGCTGATTGTAACAACTTTTGCTCCCAGTTCAGTAGCTTTTAAAATTGATCCCCATGATACATTACCAAAGCCTGAAACTGTTACTACTTTACCTCTCATAGATTCGCCGCGGGTTTTAAGCATCTCTTCAGCAAAATAAACATTACCAAAACCGGTAGCTTCCGGACGAATAAGGCTACCACCCCAATTTCTACCTTTACCGGTAAAAACACCATGATGCTCACCAACAATTTTTTTGTACATTCCGAACATATAGCCTATCTCACGGCCACCGACGCCAATATCACCTGCAGGGATATCTTTATCAGGTCCAATGTATTTGTATAACTCAGCCATAAATGCCTGGCAAAAGCGCATAATTTCGGCTTGTGATTTACCCTTAGGATCAAAATCACTACCGCCTTTTCCACCGCCCATTGGCAATGTTGTCAAGCTATTTTTAAAAATCTGCTCAAAGCCAAGGAATTTAAGGCCACCTTCTGTAACACTTGGGTGAAAACGGCAACCACCTTTGTAAGGGCCAATAGCATTGTTAAATTGTACACGATATCCCCTGTTTACGTGTACCTGGCCTTTGTCATCCATCCATTGAACCTTAAACTTGATAACTCTGTCAGGCTCAACAATTCTTTCAATAATGTTTGCAGCTTCGTATTTTGGGTTCTCTTTAACAACGTCTTCAATTGTTTCCAAAACTTCCTTAACTGCTTGTAAAAATTCATCTTGTCCCGGATTACGATTCTCCAGATCTGATAATATTTTTTCTAAATTCATAATGCGTATAATTTATTTGTTTGAAAAAAGGGTGATTTGTTAATTTATTAACAATTTGTTATTTACAGGGCGAAATTATATTTAATTTTCAATTTAAAAAAATCTTTTTGACAAATTATTTTTCGGGCTTCAGAACAACTCCTGTTTTTTTTCTACCGTCGATTTTCACAACTACCGGATTCTTAAATGTAACAAGCTTAACATGCTCATCTTCATAAGATGCGGGTTGCTTATTCAGATATTCCACATCATAAGCACCATCATTAAGATGTGGATTTATAGAGAAGTATCCTATATTAAAAGACGTAAGGTTTTGGAAAAAATGCGTACCCTGGCTTGGGTCAATTCTAAAGTTTTCCAGGCTAGCTTCAACGATAAGCCTGGCGGCAGAAATATTAGCCCATTTAACGGGAATACCAAGCCATGGATCGCTGGAGCCCCACCTACCCGGGCCAACAAGAATATAGTTTTTACCTTTATCAATAAATTCACTATTCAGTTTATTAATAATTTCAGCAATAATTTTTGTATTAGCAGGTTTAAAAGATTCAGGCTTCACATATACAAAATCATATATATCTTCAAAAACACCATTTCCAAGAGCTTCATTACAGGTAATTATAGAATCATGTTCATCAGGCTCAACATTCACGAGATTTTTTTCCTGGGCTTCAACGATTGGGCGTATTTGCAAAAAATAAAAAGTTGGAGGTTCGTTATTGGGCACGTCAAGATCAACTGCAAATTCAATTTCAACCTGGTTATTCATGTCATGTTTTCCTGCTTCCAGGAGTTTTGAAACAATCTCAGCCAAAGGAAATGAGTTATATTTTAAAATATTTGCAAAGGTTATTATTCTCTTACCATTATCGTAAATGCCATCTCGGATTATCTGATCCTGGTAATCGAAAGTAGAGGCAACATATTTTAAAGCTTTATCATCTTCGGCTTCTTTAATTCTACCTTTAAACAAATTAACAGACTCATCAACAGAAGGATGAAACTTATCGGAATCGAGGTATAATGCATAAAATTCTTTTTGGCTATTTGTGAGAGCTAATTCAAGATTGGATAATTGCAGTGCCTTTTGGGGATATTTGGGGCAAAACCTAAGAGCTATTCCACCTTCAACAACAGTCTTTCCAAGTCCAAAAGCAATAAGCGCAACACCATCCTCATATTTTTCAGGATCAATATTGTAAAAATTCACAGATCTGGCTACTCCTGATACTACCGGATAAAACTTATCATTATAAGCCCTACCTGAGATCTCCTGAATAATTACCGCCATTTTTTCCTCATCAATCACATTAGAGGTAGCATTAATATATGCTTTAGATTCTTTAAAAAATACTGAAGCATAAACACTTTTAACACTTTGCTCAAGTTGTTGCATCCTGATACTTCTGTCAGGATGGTTATTTGCAATCATATATGTTGAGTAAACTCCTGCAAATGGCTGATAATGGCTATCTTCCAGAAGGCTTGAAGACCTGACGGCGAGAGGCCTGTCAAAATAATCAATTATTTGATTAATATATTTGTGCAAAAGAAACGGACTGTTGGCTGATGCAAATGCTTCAAGAATCTCTTCATCGGAAGCATCAGAAAGAGCTAATTCATAAAGCTTATTCTCCTCCATAAATTCTGTAAAGACATCAGTAGTTAAAACGACAGTTTTGGGGATTGTAACAATAATATTATCCCAATTGTACATTAATTTATTCTTATTGATCATTGCATCGATGAAAGCAAGCCCCCTGGCTTTACCGCCTAGCTGTCCATCACCCAACCTGGTAAATATTGCATACTCATCAAGTTGGCTTGCAATAACGCCAAGTCCTTTTTTCTTTCGATAGTTTGCAATAGTATCAATAAGGTAACTTCTAATTTCTTCAATATTATTAAAATCGTCCTTGCTTTTTTCCACAAAAATATTTGCAATTCCGAACAGAGCCCTTGCTTTTAACCAGCGTGAAAAGTGATTGTTTGAGACGTGGTATTCGAGTGAGTCCGGCGGAATATTAGACAATTTCACTTGTAATGAATGTAAATTATTAGCCCTGTCAATCTCATTTTTAGTTTTTGGGTCTTTAAAAATAAAGTCACCAAAACCGTAATTATTTTTTATATAACCTCTGAGCTCCATTAACAGGGTATTTGAGTATTTATTCAGAAATGCTGCACCCATATCAAGAACAGACTCATCCTTTAAGTTATCCGACGACTGAAGGATAACAGGTAAATGAGGGGTTTCAGTTAAAATCTTTTTTGCGAGTTTTATTCCGGCTTCTTTATCTCTAACTCCATTACTAGGATATCCAATATCGGAAATTACACCCAATAAATTCTGTTTATATTTATCATAAAGTGCAATAGCATCTTCATAATTCTTTGCCAGCAATATTTTGGGCCTTGCCCTCATTCTAAGAGTTTTTCTATGCTCATTAAGGCCTTCACTCATCAACTCATTAGTTTGCTCAAAAATGACCTGGTATATTGTGGGCAAGTATGAAGAATAATATCTGACAGAGTCTTCAACAAGGAGTATTGCCTGCACGCCTACCTCAATAATATCATAATCGGCATTCATCTTATCCTCAATAAGCTTTATTATAGCAAGTAGCAAACCGGTGTTGCCCAACCATGAAAAAACGTGGTCAATAGAACTGAGGTCTTCTTTAGCCAGTTTTTGTGAAACTTCTCTTGAAAAGTGTGTTAATACAACAATAGGTATGCTGGGATATCTTTTTTTTACTTTTTTTGCCATTTCAAAAACGTCAATATCTCCAACATTAAGCATAGTAATAACGAGGTCAAATTTCTTTTTCTCAAGTAATTCAAAAGCTTTTTCTGAGGAGCTGGCTTGTGTAAATTGGGGCGGGTATCTTAAGTTCTTTGTTGTATATTCCAAAAATATCTTTTCATTAATCCGTCCGTCTTCTTCGAGCATAAATGCGTCATAGCTGCTACAAATAAGCAGAACATTAATAATTCTCTCCTGCATAAGAGATTCATGATCTACCTCTTTAAAATCATACCTTTCTGTAGAGAATTTAACGTCGTATTTTAATTTCTTCCCGGTTTTAAGATAATTATCCATCATATATGTAATTGTGTTCCAGATTTCTACTCATTAAAATATATTAATGAGGCTTTCTTTTTACCATCCATTATAATTTCAAGCGGCTTTTTAAACCTAACATGTTTAAAATGTTGGGTTTCATTTATCATTTCGCATGACTGAAGTTTATCCCAGTTGATAAAATCAATAAGGTCATTATGTTTAACAGAGAAATACCCAACATTCATTGAAATAACATTATGAAAAAAGTGAGACCCCAGAGAAGCATCAAGTGGAAAATCCTCCATGCTCACTTCAACAATAATTCTGGCATTAGATATTTGTGACCATGCCACAGGAATGCCAATAAATTTGTCTCTTGTCCCCCATCTTCCCGGGCCAATAAGCACATATTTCCTGTTTTCTTTTCCCATCATTTCATTCAATTCATCGATTTCATCTCTCATTTTTTCAGTTTTGAGATTGTCGAATTTATCCATATCAACATAAATCACGTCATATAAACCGGTAGTACGGCCATTACCCATTCCATTCTCAGAATACAGCAATAATCTTTCATTATCAATTTTGTCAATAGTAATTTCAGTATCAATAATATTTTTTATCAGTGGTTTAATTTGAAGCAAATAAAAAGATGCTTTACCTTCTTGATCCTTATTAAGATCAACAGCAAATTCAATTTCAATAGGCGTTCCCATAGCTTCAGAAACAATATCAAGTATTACTTCAATAGATTTTGCCAGTGGGATATAATCATATTTTAATATATTGGCAAAATTAATTACCCTTGGCCCATCCTGGGTAATGCCCGGTATAGTACGTTCATTTGAAACATCATAAACACTTGCACAATGTTTTAAAGTGCCGTGTTCTTCAGCTTTATCAACCTCAAGCTTAATAAGGCCGGCATCTTCACCGTCCATTATATTAATATCTTTCTTATTTAAATCAATAGCATAGAAATGAACTTGCGAATTTTTGAATAGTTCTTTGGGAGTATACATTTCAAGTTGAGGATGTGCGGGTGAAAACCTATATGTTTTTTCACCTTCAACAACATACTTTCCAAGTCCAACAGCTGTAACTGCAAATCCTTCTTCCGGTTTCATATAAGAGAACGGATAAAAGTTATATGATTGAGCTACTCCGCTTATATGCGGATAAAAACAATCATTATACCTGTTGCCCACAACCTCCTGAATTGCTACGCCCATGTTCTCTTCTTCAATTTTGTAATTAACTGCATCAAAGTATGCTCTTGCAGTTGGAGAAAAGATAGAAGCAAATACCATTTTTATTGCATTCATTGTCTGCTCAAGCCTCACTTCCAACTCTGGATGATTATTTGGCAGCAAGAAAGTGTCAAAAATCCCTGCAAATGGCTGCATTAAGGAATCTTCGAACAAGCTGGAAGACCTGATAGCAAGAGGTGTTTTTATCACACTAAGATAGCTTCTCAACTTTTTAATAAAACCATCCGAAAGTTTTCCTTCCAAGAATAACTTTTTAATAAGGCCATAATCTTTCTCACTATAAATCTTGTCATAAAGATTATTCTTATGAATAAAGGTTTCAAATTCTTCTGTGCCAACTATTGAAGTTTTGGGTGAGGTAATATTAATTTCAGGTACGAGTTCATTAAAATCAAAATTATTAATCAGCATATTAATAAACGCCAGTCCCCTGCCTTTTCCACCAAGAGAACCCGGTGCCAACCTGACAATATTAGACTCATCAAGCAAAGCAGATTCTTCGAAGTTAATTACTTTTCCTTTTTTCTTATCGTGAATACACTGCTCAACCATATTTATCAAGTATTCTCGGAGTCCCCCGGGGCCTTTAAAATCATCTACCTTCAGAGGTTTTATTTTTTTTGCAATTTGTATTTCGCCTCTGGCCATCAGCCAGTGTGAGAAATGGTTTTTCTTTGCATGATAAATAAGGGATTTCTCGGGTATCGTTTTTAAATGCTTTTGAAACTCGTTCATTGAGCGCGCAATAGCAATATCTTTTCTTCCTGTTTCATCTTTATAAACAAAATTTCCAAAACCTAAAAAATAATTAATAAAACTTCTAAGATCCTGTTTAAGAGTATCAGAATTTTTATTTATAAAAGTTGTTCTTAGTTCATACGCTTTCTGCGAATTTTCAGGATCTGAGGATTGCAAAACAGCGGGTAAATCAGGAATTTCTGATTTTGCATAGCTTAGCAAAGATAGGCCTGCCTGATCATCCAATTTCCCGTCTTTCTCAAATTTCACATCAGAAATAAGGCACAACAAATTATCTTTATATTCATTAAACATATTAACAGCTTCTTCAAAGCTGGATGCGAGCAATATCTTTGGCCTTGCCCTCATTTTAAGCAACTTATATAACTCATCAGTGTTTACTTCTTCAATAAGCTGCCTGGTCTGCTCTATCACAATACTATATAATACCGGCAAATACCGTGAATAATATTTTGCAGAATCTTCAACCAATAATATAACTCTCACAAGGCCAATAGAAATGTCATTTTTAACATTGGCCTTATCTTCAAGATATTTAACCATTGCAAGGAAGACGTTAGAATCGCCATTCCAAACAAATATTTTATCAATAGAAGTAATATTTTTGCTGCCATCCTCAAACAGAGCAATATCACTATTATTATTAAGCAGCAAAAATACGGGCAGTTGGTGATAAATCTGTTTGATGATTCTGCTAAGCTGAATAGGAGTTTCTTTATCAATACCCATCATAACTATAACAAGGTCAAAATATTTCTCCTGGAGTTTTTCCAAAGCCTCTTCCGGCGTTGAAACACCGGTAATACGGGGGGCAGATGACAAATTCAGCTGATAGTATTCTCCTGTTACCTGCTCAAAAAACCTACCTTCCTGCTCAATAATAAATGCATCGTAAAGATTAGCTACAAGCAATATTTCGCGCACTTTAAACTGCATCAAATCATGATAAATATCACGATCTGAGTTGTGTTTTTTAAGAAATTTCTGTAATAATTGCCTGCTCATTGCAGAATGCGATATTCTCTCTTTTTCCTCTTCTGACTGCTCCTTTTCTTTCTGTGCAGACTGTTTAAGCAAATCTTTTCCAATAATAGTATTTAGATGTCCTGAAATTATACTGGAAAGATTGTTAATTAAATGCTTTTCTTCAATTAGAAAGGGCCCTTCATCAGCTTCAGGATGCTTTTTCAAGTAATATGCTTCAATATGGCCTTCCTTGCCGTCAATAGTTTCAAAGCTTTTCTTTAAAACCCAGGGCGTTTTTTTAAAATTAGTACCACAAATGTATTCTTCCTTTCCATATTTTATACGGGACACGGTATCATCATTGTATTGAAATGCAGGAGGAAGAACTTTCACTATCTCCTTGAGCATTTCATCAATAGGTCTATCTTCCTTTAAGATGGAGTTTGTTTTATTTATCGCACTCAATTCTTTAAACCTCTCTTGCTTCTCCAACAGAATCTTTTGAATTTCTTCCTGGCTATATATAAATGATTGGTCTAGAGATCCAGTTTCATTCTCAATCTTCTTCAGTAATCTAGTTTCTTTTGGTGACTTCATATAAACCTATTAATAAATTTAAAAAAACTTTTTCCGGGTTATAAAACCTCTAATATAATGTTAATTGCATCTTTTGCAAAGGCGTCACAATATAAACAAATTTCAAATTTTTTTAATGAAAAATATATAATAATTTATGATTTTTATTCAGGCCTAAGGAGTGTCTCTCCTGATTTTTTATAGTATCTATTCTTAGAAATAAATATTATAAGTTTTTATCTTTCTGACAATAAGAATATTAGATTTCTCACACATCTAACCTATATAAAAATATTTGACATACGCAAGTAATTTGTCGGATTTTTTTAATTCACAAAAAAAACAAAAGCAACATTAATTATCAATAAAATTGCTGAAGAGTTTTTATAAATCTTTCAAAAATTTTCTATTTACTAACTAATAAAACTTAAACAAAATGGACGTACAAGTAAAAAAATTCATGGATTATGTAATTGCCAAAAATCCGGCAGAACGAGAATTTCACCAGGCAGTTCAGGAGGTTGCAGAAACCATACTTCCTTTCATAGAAGAAAACCCGAAGTACAAGTCGGCAAAAATAATGGAAAGAATAATTGAGCCTGAGCGGGTAATTTTATTCAGGATTCCCTGGATTGACGACAAGGGAGAACTCCAGGTAAACAAAGGATTCAGAATTGAGATGAACAGTGCCATTGGACCTTACAAAGGTGGATTAAGGTTTCACCCTACGGTAAATCTTGGTATACTGAAGTTTTTGGCATTTGAACAAGTTTTCAAAAACAGTTTAACTTCACTTCCATTGGGTGGTGGTAAAGGAGGAAGCGATTTCGACCCAAAAGGAAAAACTGACAATGAAGTAATGCGTTTCTGTCAAAGTTTTATGACTGAGCTATGCAGGCACATTGGCCCAAATACAGATGTACCTGCCGGTGACATAGGAGTTGGCGGACGTGAAATTGGTTATATGTTTGGACAATATAAAAGAATCAGGAATGAATTTACCGGAGTTTTAACCGGCAAAGGAATTGAATATGGCGGAAGCTTAATTCGCCCTGAAGCAACAGGTTATGGCTGTGTTTATTTTGCGGAAGAAATGCTGGCAACAATAAATGAAGGCTTTAAAGGAAAAACTGTTGCTGTGAGTGGTTCAGGAAATGTTGCTCAATTTGCAACAGAGAAAGTAATTGAATTAGGAGGAAAAGTTGTGACTCTGTCAGACTCATCAGGATATATTTATGACAAGGAAGGTATTGATACCGAGAAGCTTAAATATGTCATGAACCTCAAAAATGTCAAACGTGGACGTATCAGGGAGTATGCAGACACTTACAACTGTAAGTATGTTGATGGAACTTCAAGACCATGGAACGAAAAAGCAGATATTGCTTTGCCATGTGCAACAGAAAATGAATTAAATGTTGAAGAGGCAAAAGCTTTAATTGACAATGGATGTATCTGCGTTTCTGAAGGAGCAAACATGCCTTGTACTCCTGATGCCGTAGATATTTTCTTAAAAAACAAAATTCTTTATGGCCCGGGTAAAGCAGCAAATGCAGGTGGTGTTGCTACTTCCGGACTAGAGATGAGTCAAAACTCTATGAGGTTCTCATGGACTCGTGAAGAAGTAGATTCTAAGCTTCATACTATAATGATTAATATACATAAAGCATGCGTAGAATACGGTAAAGAGGGTGATTTTACTAACTACGTGAAAGGTGCCAATATCGGTGGTTTTGTAAAAGTTGCTGATGCTATGATAGCTCAGGGACATGTTTAATTAAACTGTTTTGGCATATTAAAAAGGGGCCGGCTGCATTTTGTCGGCCCTTTTTAATTTTACTTTTGTCATAAATATTATATAGCTGAAGAATTCGGTATTATTTTTTCCTATTTTTGTACTAAATTTTTTTAAAAAAATATATGGTCATGGAAAAGAAAGACGTGGATTTAATGGACTTACTTGCACAGTTCAAAGCTTTCATAATTAAAAACTTTTGGTTTTTAATTATAATTACAATTATTGGTGCAGCAGTTGGTTTCGGTTATAACAAAACAAAAAAACCGCTTTATTATTCCATAGGAATACTCTCTTCCTGGATTGAAGAAGACCTTTTGAATAAACACTTAAAAGTACTTCAGCATCAAATTGATATAGACAACCATGACTACTTAGCTGAGCTTACAAGTTTTCCTAAAGAAAAATTAAAAAATATCTCGAGAATAGATTATACGATAACTTTTGAAGGGAATAAGCCAATTAAGAAGAGTCAGATTCACGATTATTTTGAAAACATTAAAACAAACATTTATTTTGAGGTATATGCTTTTGATAAAGGAAGCCTTGTTGAATTTGAGGATGCAATAATTAATTATTTTTCAAATAATGAGAATCTTCAAAAGATGAATGAGAACAGACAGAAAAAGCTTAAGTCATTATATGAAGGAATTCAGTATGATGTGCAGGTACAAAAAGAAAAAAATGACAAAGTACTTAAAGAAGACGCCACATCACAAACAATGATTTATATTGATAATAGGGCAAGTTATATTTCCGAATTAGTTTTATTACAAAATGAAGTGTCATTTGAAATTGAAAGAAATAGTTCTGTATCCTTTGAACAGAATTTTTCAACACCGGTGAAAAAAGCCGGCTCTCAGAGATTGAATATGACTTTGTTTGCTTTTTTATTTTTGGCAGCAGGTGTGATTTTTAAGATTATAAAAAATATTTAATATTTATTCAATAGCTCATTAATTATTTTGTTTGCTGCATCGCCTTTTCCATATAAATCAACATCAAAATTGGGCCTTAAGCTTTTTGCTTCTATATAAGAATCATATATTGAATCAGCATCAGCGCCTGATAAAATATTAAACTTATTATCTACAAGCTCAACCCATTCCGTTTCATCTCTCATGGTAATAACAACTTTGCTGAAAAAAAATGCTTCTTTTTGCAATCCTCCACTATCAGTTATAACCAAATCAGAATTCTTTATCAATTCAATCATATCAAAATAACCAACCGGATCTATCATTTTAAAATTGGCTTTTAAACCAAATTCTTCAATCTTATTTTTTGTCCTGGGATGGGCTGGCACTATTACATCAACTTCATTATGTATTCTGTTTAAACCTTCAATTATATTTGAAAGCAACTTTATATCATCTGTATTCTCTGCCCTGTGGAAAGTACTTAAAACAAATTTTCCTGCTTTTAATTTCTCTATGATTCCAGACTTCTTTTCACTGATTTTACTATAATACAATGCCGCATCGAGCATTACATCACCCGGTTTAAATATATCACAGGAAAAATTCTTAAAACCTTCACTGTTAAGATTCTCAATTGCTTGTGCTGTTGGGCAAAACAAAATATCACTAATTCTATCAGTAAGTATCCTGTTTATTTCCTCCGGCATTTTCATATTAAAAGATCTCAGTCCGGCTTCAACATGAGCAAGGCCAATGTGGAGCTTTTTTGCAGCCAGGGCACCGGCTAAAGTTGTGTTTGTATCTCCGTAAACTAAAACGCAATCAGGTTTTTCATCTAATAAAACCTTTTCTATCTTTTCCAGCATCTGGCCTGTCATTGCACCATGACTAACTCCGTGAATATTAAACCTGTAATCAGGCTTTGGTATATCCATTTCTTCAAAAAAGACATCAGACATATTTACATCATAATGTTGGCCTGTATGCACAATTATCTCTTTTACTTTGCTGCTGTAATTTTCTCTAATAATCCTGCTAACTGCTGCAGCTTTGACAAATTGCGGACGAGCACCTATGACAGTAACAATCTTCATTTTTTCTTTGTTAAATAATTATACTACTATTTTTCCAGTATTCTGCCGGGGTTGCCAACTACAACAGCATCTTCAGACACATCACGAATAATCACAGCACCGGCACCAATTATTGCATTATTGCCGATCTTCTTAACTCCTGTTGTAACTGTACTTCCAATACCTGCGAATGCATATTCTCCAAAATCAATATTTGCACCAATATTTGCACCGGTTGAAATAAAAGAAGCTTTCCTTAGAACTGTATGATGTGCTATTTTCACACCCATGCTTATCATAACATAATCATGAATATGAGCAAATGGCATTATTATGCTA